>DATEJJ010001024.1:0-6560 GCA_035278125.1 Rugosimonospora sp. | reverse complement strand
GGCGAGGGCCCGACGGTGCTGGAGGCGCGCACCTACCGGCACTTCGGGCACAGCCGCACCGATCCGGCCAAGTACCGGCCGGCCGACGAGGTGCGGGACTGGCTGGCCCGGGATCCGCTGGCCGTGTCCCGAACGCGCCTGGTCGAGCAGGGCGTACCACTGTCCGATGTGGATGATGCGGAGCAGCGGGCCGCGGCGGCGGTCGCCGCGGCGGTGGCGGCGGCCAGGGCGGCCCCCGACGCCGATCCGGCCGAGGCGTTCACGGATGTGTGGGCGGATGGGGGTGCGGTGTGGCGGACGTGATGACCTACCGGGACGCGGTCGCCGAGGGGCTGGCCCGGGAGATGCGGCGGGACGAGTCCGTGGTGTGCCTGGGCGAGGACATCGCCGCGGCCGAGGGCGTGTTCAAGACGACGGTGGGGCTGCTCGCCGAGTTCGGTCCGCGCCGGGTCTGGGACACCCCGATCTCCGAGCAGGCCATCGTGGGCGCGGCGATGGGCGCGGCCATGACCGGCATGCGCCCGGTCGCCGAGATCATGTTCTCCGACTTCCTCGCCTGCTGCTGGGACTACCTGGCCAACGAGATACCCAAGATGCGGTACATGACCGGCGGCCAGGTGCGGCTGCCGCTGGTGGTCCGCACCGCCAACGGGGGCGGGCTGGGCTTCGGCGCGCAGCATTCGCAGTCCGTGGAGAACTGGGCGTTCGCCGTACCCGGGCTGAAGATCGTCGCGCCGTCCACACCGTCCGATGTGGTCGGTCTGCTGGCCGCCGCGGTGCGCAGCGACGACCCGGTGGTGTTCTTCGAACACAAGGGCCTGTTCGCGAGCAGGGGGCCGGCGCCGCCGGAGGGGCACGTGGTGCCGCTGGGCGAGGCCGCGATCCTGCGCGAGGGTACCGACGTGACGCTGGTGGGGCTGGCCGCGACGGTACCGGTCGCGCTGTCGGCGGCCGAGGCGCTCGCCGGCGACGGTGTCTCCGCCGAGGTGGTGGACCTGCGTTGCCTGGTACCGCTGGACATGCGCACCGTGCTCGACTCGGTACGCCGTACCTCCCGCCTCGTCATCGTCGAGGAGAACCCGTACCAGGGCGGCTGGGGCGCCACCGTGGCGGGCATCGTCGCCGACGAGGGGTTCGAACTGCTGGACGCCCCGATCAAGCGGATCGCCTCCGCGTGCGTACCGCTGCCCTTCGCCGACCGCCTGGAGGACGAGGTCATCCCGACCGTCGCGAAGGTACGCGACGCCGTGCGCCGCCTCGCCGCCTACTGAACACCGCTCGACCCACACCCCTAGGAGCCTCCATGAGCAAGAAGACCCTGATCCGCGGCGGCCACGTGTTATCCGTCGACCCCTCCATCGGCGACCTGCCCCGCGGCGACGTGCTGGTGGAGGACGGCGCGATCGTGGCCGTACAGCCCGACCTCAGCGCGGACGCGGAGATCATCGACGCCGAGGGTTTCCTGGTGATCCCCGGCTTCGTGGACACCCACCGGCACACCTGGGAGGCGGCCATCCGCGGGGTCGCGCCGGACGCCACCCTGGACGACTACTTCGTGGACATCCTGGACACGTTCGCCCCGCACTACCGGGCCGAGGACGTCTACAACTCCAACCTCGCCGGCACGCTGGAGTGCCTGAACGCCGGCATCACCACGCTGGTCGACTGGTCGCACATCAACAACACCACGGCGCACCCGGACGCGGCGGTACGGGCGCTGCAGGAGACCGGCATCCGGGCCCAGTACGCGTACGGCAGCGCGAACACCTCGCTCGCCGACTACTGGTTCGAGAGCAAGATAGCCATCCCCGGCGACGACGTCCGGCGCATCCGGGACACCTACTTCGCCAGCGACAGCGGCCTGCTCACCATGGCGCTGGCCACCCGCGGCCCGGGCTTCTGCGTGGAGGACGTGGTCCGCGCGGAGTGGGCGCTGGCCCGCGAACTGGCCATCCCGATCACGGTGCACGTGGCCATGGGCCGGATGGCGGGCCGCTTCGGCATGGTCAAGCAACTGCACGACATGGGCCTGCTGGGCGCGGACACCACGTACATCCACTGCTGCTACTTCAGCGAGGAGGAGTGGCGGCTGGTCGCCGACAGCGGCGGCACCATCTCCATCGCGCCGCAGGTGGAGGTGCAGATGGGCCACGGCTGGCCGCCGGTGATGAAGGCCATCGAGTACGGGCTGCGCCCCAGCCTGTCCATCGACGTGGTGACCACGGTACCGGGGGACATGTTCACCCAGATCCGGGCCGCGTTCGGCGCCGAGCGGGCGCGGGTCAACGCGGTCGCCTGGCAGGCCAACGAGCCGGTACCGGACACCATGCTCACCGCGCGCCAGATGCTGGAGATGGCCACGCGCAACGGCGCGCACGTGGCCGGGCTGGAGGACCGCACCGGTTCGCTGACGCCGGGCAAGCGGGCCGACATCGTGCTCATCGACGCGCGCGGCATCAACGTGGCCCCGGTGATCGACGCGGCCGCCGCGGTGACGCTGAGCGCGGACGTGTCCAATGTGGACACGGTGCTGGTGGACGGTGTGGTACGCAAGCGCCACGGCCGGCTGCTGGCCGACGTGGACGCGGCCCGGCGCGCTGTCGAGGCGTCCCGCGACTACCTGGTCGGCCAGGTCGCGGCGGCGAAGGCAGCGGCCGCCGCCACGCCGGCGTGAGCCGGCATGTGGTCTGCTCCGGGGAGAAGGCCGAGTTCCGGCCGGTATCCCCGGGGCTGACCGCCTGGTCCATTGTGGACGAGTCGGTACCCGGGGCGGTGCACACCGGCTTCGAGGTGTGCGAGCTGGCGCCGGGGCACGCGGTACCGTCCCGGGTGCAGTCCTTCGAGGAGTGCTTCTACGTGCTCGCCGGTACCCCGGTGGTGCTGACCGACGCGGGCGCCACCGTGCTCGCCCCCGGCGACTACGGGCTGATCCCGGTGGGGGAGCCGCACGCCTGGCGCAACGACACGGCCGACAAGCCGGCGCGCTGGGCCCGGATGCTCGCCCCGCAGCCGCGCGGCCGGTACGGCGGGGACGCGCTGGCCGTACCGGACCTGGGCGGCGAGGTACCGTCCCCGGTGGACGTACGCGACCCGCGCAACCGCCGGTACGGGCACGTGGAGCCGGCCAACATGGACGCGAGCCGGCAGTCCCAGCAACTGCTCGCGGTCTCCGCCAGCATGCGTACCGCGCTGCTCGTCTACAGCGGCATCACCGTCAAGATGATGGTCGACTCCGAGCTGGGCGCCCGCCTGACCACGATGTTCATGGTGCAGTACGCGCCCGACGGGGTGGCCGGCGCGCACGACCACCCGTTCGAGGAGACGTACCTGTTCCTGGAGGGCCAGGCGGAGGCGGTCTTCGACGGCCAGCGGTACCGGCTCGGCCCGGGGGACGCGGCGTTCGCCGGAGTCGGCTGCGTGCACGGGTTCCGCAACGCCGGGGACGGGCCGCTGCGCTGGCTGGAGACGCAGGCACCGCAGCCGCCGGGCCGGCACTCGTACCGCTTCGTGCGGGACTGGGACTACCTGCGGCTGCAACTGGAGGGGGAGAACCATGGGTAGCGTCGTGGTGGTCGGTGGCACCTCCGGGCTGGGCCGCGAGGTGGCCCAGCACTACGTGGCGCAGGGGCGGGACGTGGTGCTCACCGGGCGGGACGCCGAGCGGGCCGCGAAGGTGGCCACGGAGCTGACGGCCGGCGACGGTACCGCGCGCGGGATCGGGCTGGACCTGGCCCGCCCGCACGAACTGGCCGCCGCGCTGGCCGGGGTCGGCGAGGTGGACCACCTGGTCCTCGCCGCCATCGACCGGGACCACAACACCGCCGCCGACTACCAGATCGACCGGGCCCTGTACCTGGTCACCCTGAAACTGGTCGGCTACACCGAGGTGGTGCACGCGCTGCGGCCCCGGCTCAGCCAGGACGGCTGCGTGCTGCTCTTCGGTGGCCAGGCGCGGCGCCGGCCGTACCCGGGGTCGACCACCGTGACCACGGTCAACGGCGGGGTGGAGGCGCTGGTCACGGCGCTCGCCCTGGAGCTGGCCCCGGTCCGGGTGAACGCGATCCACCCGGGCATCGTCGGCGACAGCCCGTACTGGGCGGGCAAGACCGAGGCGGTCGAGGCGACCCGGCGGCGTACCCCGACGGGGCGCACGGTGACCATGGGGGACGTGGTGGACGCGTGCGCGTTCCTGCTGGAGAACCGCTCGGTGAACGGGATCAACCTGGAGGTCGACGGCGGCTGGCTGCTGATGTGACGAAGGCCCGGGCCGGATCCCCGCGGCCCGGGCCTTCCGCTCCCATCAGGCGGTAGCACCCGCTGTTATCAAGCGGTAGCACCCGCGGTGATCGCCACGCGCTGGGGCTCGTTGCCCGCGTACGCGCCGGTCACCCGGACGCTCAGCACGCCCGCGTCGTACGAGGCGCTCACCGCGTCCGCGGTGACGTGCGCCGGCAGCGCGAACGAGCGGCGGAACGAACCGTACCGCACCTCGCGCAGAGTACGCCCGTCCTCGCTCCCGGTACGCTCGTCGCGGCGCTCGCCACTGATCACCAGGCGACCCCGGTCGACCTCGACCGCCACGTCCTTGGTCGCGTCCAGTCCGGGCAGCTCCACGCGGACCACCGCGTCCTCGCCGTCCCGGGTGATCTCAGCGGCCGGGGTGAAGCCGGACGGTGCCACCGCGGCCGGTCCGAAAGCCCTGCGTACCAGCGCGTCGAACTCCGCGAACGGGTCCCGCCGGGTCCACAGCGACAGTGTGCTCATCGTGTTTCCTCCAAGTCCACCACGCCGGCCAACCGGCCGGTACCGGGTACAACTTGAGTCCACCCGACTCAATTCCCGCGCTCCATGATCAGGATCAGATCCAGCCGCGGAGGAGGTTGCGGGCCAGCGTGGTCGCGGACCCGGTCGCGGTGTCCGGCGCGGCCGTGGCACCCGTGGCGAGGTGCTGCATATGAATGGATCGTAGAGGCCGGGTGCCGGCCCGGCGGGGCTCGCACCCGGCCCCGGTGCTCAGCCCTGGCCGGGGCTGGGGTTGCCCGCGGGCAGCTGGTGCCCGGCCCGGTCGTACGCGGCCAGCCCGGTCGGCTGCGCGCCGGCCGGTACCTGCGCCGGGTCGAACCAGAAGAACACCACCGACGGGTCCTGGCTCCAGGCCGCCTGCCGCGCCTGTACCTGGTGCCCGTTGACCGACGCGGTGATCTTCACGGCCGGACCGGCGTAGTAGCCGAACTCGGGTACCGCCACGCCGTTGACGGTCATCGCCGCCTCCACCGCGTGGAAGCCGGGGCTGCGGTCCGAACCGGTCACCTCGTTGGTCTCGACCAGCGGGGTCAGGCCGGTGGCGGACCGGCGGCCCATCATCACTCCGAAGTGGACATCCGGCACCTGCCCCGGGCCGTGGAGCCGGTCGTGTACGGCAACGGCGCGCTTGCCGGTTGGGGCCTGGGCGAGGTTCACGGGCACCGCGTACACCACCAGTTCGCCGCCGGGGACCCGGATCCCGGTGGATACCACCGTACCCAGCGCCCCGTCAGACTTGGCCTGCGGCGCTGCGGCAGCCGGCCGGGCGGCCTGCTGGGTGCTCTGGTGGCCGGCCGGCTGGTCGGCCGCGCTGGCCGACATGACACCGGCCACGGTGACGGCGGCGACGGCGCCACCGATGGCCACGGTCGCGGCGAGCACCCGCGCCCGCCTGCGATTCTGGATCGACTGCATGCGTCCTCCTTCACGGCCGGTCCCCGACGGACCCGCTCGCAAGAGGAGGGACGGGCGGCCGGGCGGGAAAGTTGTGGGCGCCGGAGGCAACCTTTCCGGCCGTTCGTCCGTATTGGTGTACGTGAGTGCTGAGCGCGCGCGGACAGACAGCGAGTTCGTGGAGTTCGCCCGGTCGAGCTCCACCCGCCTGCTGCACGCCGCCTACCTGCTGACCGGCGACCGGCACCAGGCCGAGGACGCGGCGCAGACCGCGCTGGTGCGCACGTACGCCGCCTGGGCCCGGGTACGCCGCCGCGATGCCTACGCGTACGCCCGCGCGGTGCTGGTCAACCACGTCACGGACGGCTGGCGCCGGCCCCTGCGCGAGCAGGCCACCGGATACCTGCCGGACCGCCCGGCCCGCACCGACCTGGCCGAGGAGGTCACCGGGCGGCGCTGGCTGGTCGAGCGGCTGGCCGTGCTCACCCCGCGCGAGCGCGCCGTCATCGTGCTGCGGCACTACTTCGACCTGCCCGAGGTCGAGGTCGCCAGCGAGCTGGACATCACCGTCGGCACGGTGAAGAGCACCAACGCGCGCGCCCTCGGCAAGCTGCGGGTCAGCATCGACCCACCGGTCGGCACCTCCACCGCCGCCGGCACCGCCAGACCTGGAGCACGAAAATGATCGACCTGAACACGCTGCGGGCCGGGCTGAAAACCACCCCGGACGAGCCCCTCGCCATAGACCTCGACCACATCCTGTCCGCCGGCCGCCGGCTGCGTCGCCGCCGTCGCCTGCTCACTGCGGCCGCGTGTGCCGCCCTGACCGCCGCCGCGGCCGCGGTGACCCTCGGCGCCGCCTG
>DATEJJ010001023.1:0-4187 GCA_035278125.1 Rugosimonospora sp. | reverse complement strand
CTGGGTGTGGCCCAGGACTTCGACGATCCGCTGGAGCGGGTGGACGCGGCCGCCTTCGCCGCCCGGCAGCTGGCCGAGCGCCTGCACGAGCGGCTGGGCGGCCACGGCCTGGCCTGCACCCGCCTGGGCATCACGGCGGTCACCGAGCACGGCGAGGAGCTGCACCGCACCTGGCGCCATGACGGGCTGCTGTCCGCGGCGGCCATCGCCGACCGGGTGCGCTGGCAGCTCGACGGCTGGTTGTCCGGTACGAACACCGGACCGCCCCGGCCGACCGGCGGGATCCGGCGGCTGCGGCTGACCCCGGACGGGGTACTCGCGCACGCCGGGCTGCAACTGGGGCTGTGGGGCGACGCCGGCGCCGGGCACGACCGGGCACACCGGGCGCTGGCCCGGGTACAGGGCATGCTCGGGCCGGAGGCGGTGGTCACCGCGGTACTGGGCGGTGGGCGCGACCCGGGCGCCCAGGTGACCCTGGTGCCCTGGGGCGACGAGCGGGTACCCGACCGCCCGGCCGGACCCTGGCCCGGGCAGCTGGGGGCGCCGGCGCCGGCAACGGTACCGGCGGAGCCGCTGCCCACGGTGGTGCTCGACGGTGCCGGGGAGCCGGTCGGAGTGACCAGCCGGCTGGCGATCACCGCGGTGCCCGAGCGGCTGCTGGTCCCCTCCGGCAGGCATTGGGCACCGGTGTCCATCGCCGCGTGGGGCGGCCCGTGGCCGGTGGACGAGCGCTGGTGGGCGCCGGTGGAGGCGAGCCGGCGGGTCCGGATCCAGGTGTGCCTGTCCGACGGGCGGGCCATGCTGCTCACCCTGGTGGACGGCTTCTGGTCGGTGACGGGGGTGTACGACTGATGGAGTGGAACACCTCGAAGAACCTGCCCTGGTCGGAGTTCGAGCGGCGGCTGTCCGGCCGCGAGCCCATCGTCGTCGACCCGGTCACCACCGAGTACGGCGACGGCAGCGACACGCCCAGCTGGACCCGCAAGCGCCCGCGGTACGAGGCGCCCGCCCTGGTGGCCCAACACTCCACAGTGGACTATGCGGAGCTGCACTGCCACAGCAACTTCAGCTTCCTCGACGGGGCGAGCCAGCCGGAGGAGCTGGCCGAGGAGGCGTACCGGCTGGGCCTGTCCGGGCTGGCCGTCACCGACCACGACGGCTTCTACGGCGTGGTGCGCTTCTCCGCCGCCGCGCGGGAGAACACGCTGCCGACCATCTTCGGTGCCGAGCTGTCGCTGGAGTTGCCCGGTCCGCAGAACGGGGAGCCCGACCCGGCCGGGCGGCACCTGCTCGCGCTCGCCCGGGGACCGGCCGGGTACGCCCGGCTGTCCCGGGTGATCTCGCTGGCCCAGCTGGCCGGCGGCGAGAAGGGGCGCCCGGTGTACCAGCTGGCGCAGGTCGCCGGTGACCTGAAGGGGCACGTGCTGGTGCTGACCGGCTGCCGCAAGGGGCACGTACCGGCGGCGCTGCGTACCGGCGGCCGGGCGGCGGCAGCGGCCGAGCTGGACCAGTTGGTCGCGCTGTTCGGCCGCGACTCGGTGGCGGTGGAGCTGACCCGGCACGGGTACCCGGAGGACGACGAGCGCTGCGACGCGCTGGCCGAGCTGGCCCACGCCGCCGGGCTGCCCACGGTGGCCACCGGCAACGTGCACTACGCGAAGCCGAGCGGGCACCGGCTGGCGACCACACTGGCCGCGGTACGGGCCCGCCGGTCGCTGGACGAGATCGACGGGTGGCTGCCCGCCGCCGGTACCGCCCACCTGCGCAGCGGCGCGGAGATGGCGGCGCTGTTCGCCGCGTACCCGGACGCGGTCACCCGGGCCGCCGCCTTCGGCCGGGAACTCGCCTTCGACCTGCAGCTGGTGGCGCCGCAACTGCCGGCGGTCAAGGTGGACGCGGGGTACACGGAGATGAGCTGGCTGCGCCACCTCACCGAGCAGGGCGCGCTGCGCCGCTACGGTACGCGAGCCGAGCACCCTGACGCGTACCGGCAGATCGACCACGAGCTGGCCATGATCGAGCGGCTGGGCTTCCCCGGGTACTTCCTGATCGTCCACGACATCGTGGAGTTCTGCCGGGAGGCGAACATCTACTGCCAGGGCCGGGGATCCGCGGCCAACTCCGCGGTCTGCTACGCGCTGGGCATCACCAACGTCGACTCGGTGCGCTGGAACCTGCTGTTCGAACGGTTCCTCGCACCGGAGCGCGACGGCCTGCCCGACATCGACCTGGACATCGAGTCCGACGAGCGGGAAAAGGCGATCCAGCACGTGTACGACAAGTACAACCGGCACCACACGGCCCAGGTCGCCAACGTCATCTCGTACCGGCCCCGCTCCGCGGTCCGGGATGTCGCCCGCGCGTTCGGCTTCTCGCCCGGGCAGCAGGACGCCTGGAGCAAGCAGATCGACCGCTGGGGGAGCGTGGCCAGCGCCGACGAGGACATCCCCACCCACGTCGTGGAGTACGCCAACAAGCTGCAGACCTTCCCCCGGCACCTGGGCATCCACTCCGGTGGCATGGTCATCTGCGACCGCCCGGTGATCGAGGTGTGCCCAGTCGAGTGGGCCCGAATGCCCGGCCGCACGGTCCTGCAGTGGGACAAGGACGACTGCGCCGACGTCAGCCTGGTCAAGTTCGACCTGCTCGGGCTCGGCATGCTGTCCGCGCTGCACTACGCGTTCGACATGATCGAGTCAGAGTTGGACCTGGCCACCATGCCGCTGGGCGACCCCGAGGTCTACGAGATGCTCTGCCAGGCCGACTCGATCGGGGTGTTCCAGGTGGAGAGCCGGGCGCAGATGGCCACCCTGCCCCGGTTGAAGCCGCGCAAGTTCTACGACCTCGTGGTCGAGGTGGCGCTGATCCGGCCGGGGCCGATCCAGGGCGGCTCGGTGCACCCGTACATCAGGCGCCGCAACAAGCAGGAACGGATCACCTATCCGCACAAGAAGATGAGGAATGCGCTGCGGAAGACGCTCGGCGTCCCGCTGTTCCAGGAGCAGCTCATGCAGCTGGCGATCGACGTGGCCGGATTCGACGCCAACGAGGCCGACCAGCTGCGCCGGGCGATGAGCGCCAAGCGCTCCATGGAGCGGATGAACAAACTGCGCGAGCGGCTGTACGAGGGCATGGCGCGCAACGGCATCACCGGTGAGGTCGCCGACGACATCTATATCAAGCTCTCTTCGTTCGCCAACTTCGGCTTCCCGGAGAGCCACGCTATGAGCTTCGCGTACCTGGTCTTCGCGAGCGCCTGGCTCAAGCGGTACCACCCGGCGGCGTTCTGCGCGGCCCTGCTCGCCGCCCAGCCGATGGGCTTCTACTCCCCGCAGACCCTGGTGGACGACGCGCGCCGGCACGGCGTACGGGTACACCGGCCCGACATCAACGCCAGCGGGGTCAAGGCCACCCTGGAGGTGCGTCCGGGCGACCGGAAGTGCGCGGGGAAGGATGAGCTGTCGCGGGACTGGGGGAGGGGCGGTCCCTCGGTACGGCTGGGACTGAACTGCGTGCGTACCCTCGGCGAATCGGTGGCCGAGCGCATCGTGGCGGAACGGGACAGCGGCGGCCCGTACCAGGACATGGTGGATCTGACCCGGCGCGCCGGGGTGAGCGCCGCGCACCTGGAGGCCCTGGCCACCGCGGACGCGTTCGCCTGTTTCGGGCTTTCCCGGCGGGAGGCGCTGTGGGCGGCCGGGGCGGCGGCGCAGGAGCGGGTCGGGCGGCTGCCCGGGACCGCGACCGGCGTCGTGGCGCCCGCGCTGCCCGGCATGGATGCGGTGGACCGGCTCGTCGCCGACGTGTGGGCGACCGGGCTGTCGCCGGAGACCCACCCCGCCCAGTTCGCGCGGGAGCACCTGAACGGCCTCGGCGCGCTGCCGATCGAGGTGCTGAGCCGGGTGCCGGACAAGCGGCGGGTGCTGGTCGGCGGGATCGTCACCCACCGGCAGCGGCCGGCAACCGCGGGCGGGGTGACGTTCATCAATCTGGAGGACGAGACGGGGCTGCTCAACGTGGTCTGCTCACCCGGCCTGTGGCAGCGGTACCGGAAGGTGGCCCGGACCAGCCACGCGCTGCTGGTGCGGGGCCGGCTGGAGAAGGCCGAGGGGGTCATCAACCTGGTGGCCGACCGGCTCAGCCCGTTGAGCGTCCCGGTGCGCTCACCGTCCCGCGACTTCCGCTGA
>DATEJJ010001022.1:0-5641 GCA_035278125.1 Rugosimonospora sp. | reverse complement strand
ACCGCTGCCCTCGGTCACCCTGCTGCCGCCGCTGGAGCCGCCGAGCATCCGCGACTTCGTGGCGTTCGAGGCGCACATCGAGGGCGTGGTGCAGGTGATGGAGGGGCTGTCCGCGGTACCCGAGCCGTGGTACCCGGTGCCCGCCTTCTACTTCACCAACCCGCACGCGGTGGTGGGTCCGTACGACGACGTGCCGGTGCCGCCGCTGTGCCGGGTGCTGGACTTCGAGTGCGAGGTGGGCGCGGTGCTCGGCGCGTCCGGGCGCAACCTCACGCCGGCGCGGGCGCGGGAGGCGATCGCCGGGTACCTCATCTTCAACGACTGGTCCGCGCGCGACCTGCAGCGGCCGGAACGGGAGCTGGGCCTGGGCTTCGCCAAGGGCAAGGACAGCGCGAACACGCTGGGACCGTGGCTGGTGACCGCGGACGAACTGGAGCCGTACCGGGACGCGGAGGGCTTCCTCGACCTGACCATGACGGTCGAGCTGAACGGCGCGGTCATCGGCAAGGACTCGCTGGCCAGCATGTCCTGGACCTTCGACGAACTGGTCGCGTACGCGTCCCGGGGCACCTGGGTGCGGCCGGGCGACGTGCTCGGCTCGGGTACCTGCGGCACCGGCTGCCTGGCCGAGATCTGGGGGCGTACCGGCAGGCGCGAACCGGCACCCCTGTCCCCCGGTGACGTGGTCACGCTGACCGTGGAGGGTATCGGTACGGTCAGCAACACGGTGGTGGCCGGTACCGACCCGGTGGTGCCGATACCGCGCGCCCGCACCCGTACCCGCGGCCCGAGGCACTGACGCCGTGGGCCGGCTGTCGGGGCGGTTCGTGGTGGTGACCGGGGCGGCCCGGGGTCAGGGCGCGGCCGAGGTGGCCGCCGCCGCGCGGGAGGGTGCCGAGGTGCTCGCCACCGACGTGCTGGACGAGGCGGGGCAGGCGCTGGCCGCGTCCCTGCCCAACGTGGCGTACCGGCACCTGGACGTGACCAGCCCGGACGACTGGCAGGCGGTCGCGGCCAAGCTGAACCGGCCGGTGGACGGGCTGGTCAACAACGCCGGGGTGCCGGTACGCGCCCGGCTGGCCGAGGTGAGCATGGCGGACTGGAACCGGGCGCTCGCGGTGAACCTCACCGGGCCGATGCTGGGCGTGCAGACCATGCTGCCGCTGATGGGGCCGGGCGGCTCGATCGTGAACGTGGGCTCGGTGGCGGCGCTGACGGCGCACCACACGGTGGCGTACACCGCGGCCAAGTGGGGGCTGCGCGGACTGTCCAGAGTGGTCGCACTGGAGTGCGGGCCGCGCGGCATCCGGTGCAACGCGGTGCACCCGGGGTACATCGACACGCCCATGCTGGCGGGTGCCTCGCCCGCGTTCCTGGAGGCGCACCTGTCGCTGACCCCGCTGGGCCGGCCGGGTACCCCGGACGAGGTGGCCGCGCTGGTGGTGTTCCTGCTGTCCCCCGAGTCGGCGTACATCACCGGTGCGGAGATCGCCGTGGACGGCGGCTACAGCTCGCACGGCGGTACCAAGGCCATCGTGGACCGGCTCGCCACGCAGGAGTGACGCGCAGGGGTGACGCGCCTACACGGGCGGGGCCCGGAACAGTCCCGGGTCGGGGTCGTTGAAGCTCTCCTTGGCGATCAGCTCGCTCATCGGGTCGGCCGTACCCCACTGGTCCTGCGTGGTCGGATCGTCCACATCGTACAGATGGGGGTGCCACACGTCCTCGTCCAGCACCTCCAGTTCGGTGGTGTACTCGACGGTGTTGCCGTGCGGGTCGAGGAAGTAGGTGAACGTGTTGTCGCCGGCCTTGTGCCGCCCCGGCCCCCATACCTTGCGGGTACCGGCGCGCATGGCCCGGCCGGTGCCGCGCAGGTACTCGTCCAGCCCGCGCATCTCGAACGAAGCGTGGTGCAGCGACACGTGCGGGCCGCGTGCGACGGCGAAGCTGTGGTGCAGCGGGTTGCAGCGCAGGAAGTACATCAGGTCGCCCAGGTGCTGCGAGTGCAGCGTGTCGGACAGCCGGAAGCCGAGGTGCCGCTCGTAGAACTGGCGGGTACGCAACGGGTCCGGCGAGTTCATCACCACGTGGGACAGGCGTACCGGGATGGCCTCCCGCTCCTCGATCCGCCGGTGGGTACGGGCCGCCACGCCGCTGGACACCTCGACGGTACGACCGTCGGAGTCGAAGAACCGGAACCCGTACCCGCCGCCCGGCGTGGACAGCGCGGCCGGCTCGGCCACCAGCGGTACCCCCGCGCCGGCCAGGGCCGCGGCCAGGGTGTCCACATCGGACGGTGTGGCGGCGCCGAAGGCGACCAGGTCCACCCGCTTGCCCGGGTCGCGGCGCAGCCGCACGGCGTACTGCTCCGGGGAGCCCTCGGCGGCCAGGAACGCGATGCCGGTGTCCCCGGCCACCTGGGTCAGGCCCCAGATCTCGGTGTAGAAGCGCAGCTGCGTGGCGAAGTCGGGTACCGCCAGGTCGACGTGGCGCAGGTGGGTGATCAGCGACATCTCAGTCCTCCGTACCGACACAGCGGTTGCGCTGCCCGCCCAGGCCGCTGATCTCGCCCTCCAGTACGTCGCCGGCGGTCAGGAACACGCCCGAGGCCGCGCCGTTGCCGGCCGGCGAGCCGGTCAGCAGCAGGTCGCCCGGGAGCAGCGGCTGCACGCTGGACGCGTACTCGACCAGCCGCGCCACATCGAAGATCATGTCCTTTGTGGACTCGTCCTGGCGGGTCACCCCGTTGTGCCGCAGGGTGATCCGCAGGTCCATCGGGTTGCCGACGAAGGCGGCCGGCACCAGGTAGGGCCCGGTGGGCAGGAAGGTGGGGGCGTTCTTGGACGCGTACCAGTCGGTGCCGATGCCCTTGAGGTCGGCGCGGTGCACCAGGTCCCGCGTGGTCAGGTCGTTGCAGATGGTGTACCCGGCCACGTGCGCGAGCGCCTCGGACCGGGGTACCCGCCACGCCGGCCGGCCGATCACGGCGGCCAGCTCCAGCTCCCAGTCGTGCTGGCCGCCCCGCGCCGGCAGGCGCACGTCGTCGTACGCGCCGCAGACCGCCCGTGTCGAGCCGAGGAACACGTACGGGGTGCCGCGCGCGATCCGCTCGTCCATCATCGCCTCGGCGTCGGCCCGCGCCTCCGCGGTGGTACGCCCGTGCACGCTGTGCCGCTCGGCGGCCACCAGGTCCACCACGTGCTGCCGGTAGTTGGCGCCGCTCTGCAGCACCTGGCCCGGCGCCAGCGGCGGCAGCACCCGCAGGTCGTCCAGCCGCCACCGGGTACCGCCGACCCGCGTGGCCAGCTCGCCCAGCCGGGGCAGCGCGGCGTCCCAGTCCGCCAGCAGGTCCAGCACGGTGCCGGGCAGCTCGCGCACGACCTCGCCGGTGACCAGACCCGCGAACGGGCGGCCGACCGGGGCGGCGAAGGTACCCAGCGCGAACGGGCCGACATGGGCCGGCGGCACGGCGGTCGGCGGCACGTGGATGGGAGGCACGCTGCCAGGCTAGGCAGCGCGGCAGCCGCCCAGGAAATGCGAATCGGCGATGCCTGCCATCACGCGTCGGGCGCTATCCGGCGGGACGCCTCGGCCAGCACCCGGCGGAACCAGGCCAGGCTGGGATCGGCGGTGCGGCTGGGGTGCCAGTGCGCCGCCTCCACCAGCTCGATGGTGGGCAGCGGCACCTCCGTCACCACGAGGTCCAGGATGGTGGCGCAGCGCCGGGCCAGCCGCTCCGGTACGAACGCGCACAGGTCCGTGCCGGCCACGATGAACGGCAGCGGCATCAGCCCCTGTACCGTCACCTCCACCTGCCGCTCCACCCCGGCGGCGGCCAGCACCCGGTCGGCCGGGGTGAGCGTGCCCGGCCCGAACGTGGCGCCCGCGTGCCGCAGCCCGGCCAGGTCCGCCAGGGTCAGCGTGGTACCGCCGCGCAGCCGCGGGTTGCCGGCCGCCACGATGCACACGAACCGGTCGGAGAACATCACCTGGCGCCGGCCGGGCAGCCCGTACCCGAGCGCCGCGATCATCGCGTCCCGGCGCAGCAGGTGCGAGGTCATGTCCACGTCGGTCGGCGGGATCGGGTCGAAGTCCACGCTCACCCCGGGCGCCTGCTCGTGCAGCACCCCGAGCAGCGGCTCGACCAGTACCCCCATCGCGTAGTCGGACACGGACAGGGTGAACCGCCGGGTACTCGTGGTCGGCTCGAACTCCGCGTCCGGGCGCAGCACGTCGGCCACCGCGCGCAGCGCCTGCTCCACCAGCGGCAGCAGCTTCTCCGCCAGCGGGGTCAGCTCGTACCCGCGCCCGGTGCGGCGCAGCAGCTCGTCCCCGAAGTGGGTCCGCAGCCGGGCCAGCGCCCCGCTCATCGCCGGCTGGCTCATCGCCACGCTGGCCCCGGCGTGCGTCACGTTGCGCTCCCGCAACAGCGCGCCCAGGGCCACCAGGAGGTTGAGGTCGATGCCTCCCAGGCGCGCCGTTGACATGCCCATACGATAGTGGCCGTGGCTGTGGGCGGGACCGACCTGAACCTGCTGGTGGCGCTCAAGGCGCTGCTGGAGGAGGGGAACGTGACCCACGCCGGCAACCGGATCGGCATGAGCCAGCCCGCGATGAGCGGCATCCTGGCCCGGCTGCGCCGGCACTACCACGACGAGATCCTGGTCCGCGCCGGGCGCGACTACGAGCTGACCCCGCTGGCCAAGTCGCTGCTGCCCCGGGTCCAGGAAACCGTGCGGCAGGTGGAGGACGCGCTCGGGCTGTCCCGCGGCTTCGACCCGGCCACCAGCGACCGGCTGTTCACGATCACGCTCAGCGACTACGCGATGCTGGTGATCCACGAGCCGCTGCAGCGCCGGGTACACGCGGCGGCACCCTCGGTCCGGCTGGAGTTCACCGACCTGGCCGCCGACCTGGCCGACTCGGACCGGGCCCTGCTCCGGTACGACCTGATGGTCGGACCGCTCGGGTACAGCTTCCCGGGCCGGCACGAGCTGCTGTTCGCCGACCGGCTGGTGTGCGTGGTGGACCCGGGCAACCGGCTGCTGCGCGACGGCCGGCTGACCCTGGCCGACCTGGCCGAGCTGCCGCACGCGGTGGCCACGTTCCGGGGCGGCGGCGGTACCCCGGCCGACCGGGCGCTGGAGGAGCTGGGCGTGGACCGGCGGGTACTGGTCCGGGCGCTGGGCTTCCTGCCGCTGCCGTTCGTGGTGGTGGGTACGGACGCGGTGGCGGTGGTACCGGAGCGGCTGGCCCGGCGGTTCGAGCGGGACGGTCGGGTGGTCGTGGTGGAGCCGCCGTTCGGGCGGGTGGACATGCTGGAGTCCATGTGGTGGCACCCGGTCCGCTCCGCCGACCCGGGGCACTGCTGGCTGCGCTCGGTGATGCAGGAGGTCATGGCCGACCTGCGCGCCTGACCGGATCGGGGCGCGGGATGCATCCCATACGCAGCGGCGATTTCTCCGGCCCGGCCGCGGGCATCTAGCGTCAGCGCCATGCCTGCCGTGGTGGTGTTGGGAGGGCGCAACCTGGGTGGCGCCGTCCTCGACCGGTTCGTCGCCGACGGCTGGGCCGCGGCCGGCGTGGCCCGGGGCCAGGAGACGCTGGACGCCACCCGGGCGCGCGGCGCGCAGGCGTACCG
>DATEJJ010001021.1:0-4277 GCA_035278125.1 Rugosimonospora sp. | reverse complement strand
GCCGCAGGCCGAGGGCGGCGGCGATCGTGAGGGAGATCACGGCCGCGGCCAGAACCACCGGGCCGGACACGCCGAACAGCTTCAGCGCGCTGGCCAGCAACACCACGATGAGCGCGGTACGCACGGTGCGCGCGGGTGCGCGGGCAGACAGCCGGGCGCCGAGCAGCACGCCGGGTATCGAGCCGATGAGGATCGCCGCGGCGAGGTCCAGCCGCAGGTCACCGAAGAACAGGTGGCCCAGGGCGGCGGCGGCGACCAGCGGGATGGCCTGCACCAGATCGGTGCCGACGAGGTGGTTGGCGCGCAGCTTCGGGTACAGGGCGAGCAGCAGCACGATGATCAGCGAGCCGGAGCCGACCGAGGTCAGGCCGACGACCAGCCCGCCCGCGGCACCCAGGAGCGCGGTCGCCACCCGGCGTACCCGTACCGGCTCCGGCGGTCCGCTCTCCGGCGGCTGCCGGCGCGCCGTGTACGCCTTCACCACCAAGCCGATCACGGCCAGCAGCAGCGCGGCGCCGAGCGCGTACTGCACGCCCTGCTGGACGCTGCTGTCCTTGCCGAGCAGCCGGGTCAGCAGCACGCCCAGGAAGGCGCTCGGCACGCTGCCCACGCACAGCCACCGGACCAGGGCCCAGTTGACCGTGCCGCGCCGGGCGTGCACCCAGCCGCCGAACGGCTTCATCACCGCGCTCGCGGCCAGGTCGCTGGAGACCGCGGCCAGCGGCGGCACGTTGAACAGCAGCACCAGGATCGGCGTCATCAGCGCGCCGCCGCCCATGCCGGTGAGGCCGACGACGATGCCGACGCCGAAGCCGGCGAGGGTCAGGACCGGATCCACCTGACGAGTCTCGCTCAGAAACCCCCACCATGTCTACTATCTCGCCTAACTTGGTCGGGAATTACCTGCCCGGCCGCCGGCGGGCCCGGTGGCGCCGCGCGGCACATACGATGCCGGCATGACCGCGGACTACCGGCTGGGCCTGGCCACGCTCGAGGACGAAGTCAGCATCGACCGGCTGCCGGTGCGCGGAGAGCTGCCCGCGTGGCTGTCCGGCACCCTGATCCGCAACGGGCCGGCCATGTTCGACCACGCCGGCAAGTCGTTCCGGCACTGGTTCGACGGCCAGGGCATGCTGCACCGGTTCGCGTTCACCGGCGGTCCGGGCGGCGGCGTGGCCTACACCAACCGGCTGCTGGACACGCGGAACGTGCGGTCGCTGCGGGAGAAGGGCAGCATCGGGTACGGCGAGTTCGCGACCGACCCGTGCGCCTCGCTGTTCGGCCGGTTCTTCACCCGGTTCTCCAGGAAGTCCTCGGCCAACGGCTGCGTCAACGTGACCCGGGTGGGCGGCCGGTCGCTCGCGGTCAGCGAGACCAACCTCGCCATCCAGTTCGACCCGGAGACGCTGCGCAGCATCGGCGTGGTGGGCTGGGGGCAGCAGCTTGGCGGCCCGCTCACCACCGCGCACCCGCACGCGGCACCCGGTACCCGGGACCTGGTCAACTACGTGCTCAGGTTCGGCCGGCACAGCCGGTACCTGGTGTACCGGCAGGGCGACGGCGACCCGGCACCGGTCGAGGTGGGCGCGGTACCGGCCGACCTGCCCGGGTACGTGCACAGCTTCGCGGTCACCGAGCGGTACGTGGTGCTCGCCGTCTTCCCGTTCGTGGTCAACCCGCTGTCGTTGCTGCTGCGCGACCGCCCGTTCGTGGAGAACTACCGGTGGCAGCCCGAACTGGGGCTGCGCATCGTCGTGATGGACCTCGCGGACGGCCGGATCGTCGGGGACCACCGGGCGCCCGCCGCGTTCGCGTTCCACCACATCAACGCGTACGACGAGGGCGACGAGGTGGTGATGGACCTGTGCGCGTACGCCGATTCCTCCATTGTGGACGCTTTCTACCTGGACCGGCTGCGTGCCGGTCAGGTGCTGCCGCCCGCCCTGCCCACCCGGTACCGGGTCAACCTGGCCAGCGGAGCGGTGGCGGTCAGCACCCTGTCGGAGGAGATGCTGGAGCTGCCCCGCATCAACTACACGCTCCACAATGGACGACCGTACCGGTACGCGTACGGCTGCGGCGCGCGGCGCGGTACCTCCAGCTTCTACGACCGGCTGTGCAAGCTGGACGTGAGCGACGGCTCGGTACGGGTGTGGCAGGACGGCGGCTTCCCGGGCGAGCCGGTGTTCGTACCCGCGCCGGACGCCACCGGTGAGGACGAGGGCGTGGTGCTCTCCGTCGTGCTGGACGCCGCCGCCGGCCACTCCGCGCTGCTGGTACTCGACGCCGTCTCGTTCACCGAACTGGCCCGCGCCGAGGTGCCGCACGCCATCCCGTACGGGTTCCACGGCCAGTTCTCCCGCCGGTGATCCTGCGGGCCTGGCTCGTGCCAGGGTCGGGAAGTGTCGTACCCACCCGGCACGCTGACCGGCATGGTGACCGTCGAGGATGCCCGCCGGATCGCGCTCCCGCTGCCCCGCACCGAGGAGCACCTGATCCGCGACCGGGTCAAGTTCCGGGTCGGCCGCATCGTGTACGCAGCGTTCACCCGCGACGAGACCGCGATGGGGTTCGGCTTTCCCAAGGAGGAGCGGGACGCGCTCGTCGCCGCCGAGCCGGACAAGTTCTTCCTGCCGCCCGCGTCCGACCTCCGGTACCACTGGGTGATGGTCCGGCTGGACGCCATCGACCTGGAGGAACTGCGCGAACTGCTCTACGACGCCTGGCGGATGGTGGTACCCAAACGGGTCGCCGCGGCACATTTCGGCGGCCCTTGACGGCGCTGCCCGTCACCGCACGGGCGCACCGTGTCAATCACCGCCGTTCCGCGTAACCCGGGCCCGCCAGGCGACGTACCACCCTCAGTGACTCCGCTCGTTGAACGACTCCGCCCCGGAAAGCGGACAGACCGACGATACGGGGCCGGGAGGAGAGGGCCCGCCCCGTCCAACAACCGGAGGTAACGGCAGTCATGAGAAGGATCGTCGTTGGTGTGCTGGGCCTCGGCGTGGCCGGGGCGCTGGCCGCGTCTGGTGCCGCGGTGGCGCACATGGTCGCCGTCGGCCAGCGGTCTTCGGCACACTCCGCGTCCACCGTGACCAAGCACGGTGCGGGCAGCACCACGACCGACCGCATGAACATCAGTTCCGGCGTGGTCGGTGCCGGCCCGGCGGCCGGCACCGGCGTCAAGGTCGTTGTCAACGCGTCCCAAGGCAACCAGGTCGCCGAGGTCGACATCATCCCGCTGCAGAAGGGTGGCAACCTCGTCACAATCTCCGCGTGGGGCCTCCACCCGGGCTTCCACGCGATCCAACTGCACTCTGTCGGCGCCTGCGACCCGGGCGGCAACAAGCCGTTCGGCAGCGCGGGTGGCGTGCTCAACCCGACCGGCATGCGGGACACCGCCTCCGCCGGCGCCTTCCCGGTGCTCACCGTGGGCAGCAACGGGCGGGGACAGGCCCGCTTCGTGGACGGCAACTTCACCCTCAAGGACCTGTCCGGCAAGAACGGCTCATCGGTGGTCATCCACGCGGTACTGCCGTCCGGCCTGACCGACAACCAGGCCACGGCGAAGTTCGCCGATGACAGCCGGGCCCGCGTCGCCTGCGGCGTCGTGTTCCGCAGCAAGGCGCGCCACGCGCAGACACCGGCCACGGCACCGGGCCCGCCGATGGATCCCGCGAGCATGCCGCCGCCCGACATGGGGCAGCAGCAGCCCACCGACACCTCCTCGACCCAGGCCGGTCACCACTGGTAGGCCGTTCCGGCGGTACTGGCCGGCGCCGGTAGGGCTCGCCCCCTACCGGCGCCCGGGCGCGGTCCCGGCGCGCCGTTGCCGGGGATTGACAGACTCGGTGCCCATGAGCCCGTCTCTCCGGCGACCCTGGCCCGTGCTGACCGTGGTCGCCGTCCTTCTGGCGATCCTGGCGGCGGTACTCCAGTACACCGCGCCCTCGATGATCCCGGCCCTCCAGCGCGAACCGTCCGGCCTGCCGCGCGGCGAGTACTGGCGGCTGGTCACGCCGGTGCTGGTGCAGACGCTCGGCTGGTACCAGGTGGTGGCCAACCTGGTCACGCTGGCCCTGATCGGCGCGGTCACCGAGCGGGTGCTGGGCCGCCGGTGGTGGCTCTTCCTGTTCGCCGCGGGTACCGCCGGCGGCGAACTGGCCGCGTACGGCTGGCGCGAGTGGGGCGGCGGCGACTCCATCGCCATCTGCGGGCTGGCCGCCGGGGTGCTCGTCACGCAGCTGCTCGGCCGGGACCGGCCGCTGCCCTGG
>DATEJJ010001020.1:0-8798 GCA_035278125.1 Rugosimonospora sp. | reverse complement strand
AGCCAGGCGGGCGCGGTGTCCACGGTGCTCACCCGGCCAGCGCGGACAGGCGTTGTCCGGCCTCGCCGTCCCAGCCCTGGAAGCCCTGGGCGCCCGCGGGCAGGGCCTGCCCGGCGGCGCCGACCTGGCCGATGTATGACTCGATGGCCGTGAATGCCTGCGCGGACACCTGTTGATAAGCCTGTTCGATCTGGGTACCGGCGGCGCTGTCGCCCCACGCACCGTCGAGCCCGCCGGTGGCCGCGCGCAGCTGACCCAGCGCGGTCTCCAGCTGGCCGGCGAGGTCCGCGAGCGCGTTGCCGGACCGGGTGACCGCGCCGGGCGTGACGTCGAAGCCCGTCCCGCTCATCGCGATCCCGCACCGAGGAGATCGGACACCAGCATGCTGAGTTCGGCGAGCCCGCGCTCGGCCGTGTCACCGGCCCGCTCGACATCCGCGGCCACCTGCCGCGCCAGGGCGTCCCGCGCCGCCGTGCCGGCCTCGTCGCGGTGGGTCAGGGCGCGGTGCTGTGCCTCGGTGACCGCGTCGAAGGCCGCGCGTTCGACGGCGACGGCCGGCTGCAGCAGCAGGTCCGGATCGAGGTGCAGCTCCAGCAGGCGGCCGCCGCCGTCCACCACCGCGCGTGCCATGCCGTTGGCGCCTGACGCCGTGAACGGGGCATCGATCGCATCCATCCGCACCTCCCCGGGCCACCTTGGCACCGAGGGTAGGGCGGGGACAGGGCGGCCCGGCACCGCACAATTACCCACACGTGACCGGGCCGGTGTACCCGGCGCTTTGACCATCCATTGTGGACGCTTGCGGCGGGGCGTACCGCCGGTGCCGAACTCAGCCGGTGGGCCGCGTGGCTTCGGCCACCGCGGCGCGTACCTCGCCGGCGCCGGCCGGTGTGCCGGCCGGCTCGGTGACCGTGCCGTACGGCGGCCCGTACGCGGGCTGGCCCGGCTGCACGCGCCAGCTCTCGGCGAGCGGGCCGATGTCCACCGCGTCGTATCCGATCGCGTCGAGGAACGCGGCCGCGGTGTCCTTGGCCCCGGCGTCGTCGCCGGCGATGGTCAGTGCGGTACGGTCCGCCGCGCCCGCCGGACGGGGCAGCGAGGCCAGGTGCCGGAAGAAGATGTTGTTGAAGACCTTCACCACCCTGGCCGTACCCAGGTGCCGCTGCTCCATTTCGGCGCTGGTGAGCCGCCCCTCCTCCAGTTCGGGCTCGTGGCCGTCGCGCTCCGCGTAGTAGTTGTCGGTGTCCAGCACCACCTTGCCGGCCAGCTGCGCCACCGGTAACTGCCGGTGCGCGTGGAAGGGCACGCTCACCACGACGATGTCCGCGGCCTTGGCGGCCTCGTCCGGGGTGGCCGCGCGGGCGTGCGGCCCCAGCTCGTCGACGAGCGCGACCAGCGTCTGCGGGCCGCGCGAGTTGCTCACCACCACGTCGTAGCCGGCGGCCACCGCCAACCGGGCCACCGTGCCGCCGATCGATCCGCTTCCGATGAAACCAACAGTCGTCATACCGCTGCCAACCTGCCCGGTACCGGCCACGATTCCGCCGCTGGCGGGGATGTAACCCCGGCCACATCCGGCGCCACGCGCCTGCCGCACCGGCTCGAATCCGCGGGACGTACCATCGGGTGCCTGGTCACCGGCGAGGATGCCGGCCGAGCGACGGAGGAGCCGCCGACGATGATCCGCGAGAGCGTCGACATCCCCACCCCGGACGGCGTCGCGGACGCCTTCCTCTGCCGGCCCGACAGCGACGCGCACCCGGGCGTGCTGCTGCTCATGGACGTCTTCGGGCTGCGGCCGGCGATCGAGGACATCGCCGAGCGGATCGCTGCCGGAGGGTACGTGGTGCTCGCGCCGAACCTCTTCTACCGTGCCGGCCGCACGGCGGACCTGCCCAGCATGGCCGACCCGGCACAGCGCGCCGCCTTCTGGGAGGTGGTCAAGCCCCTGGTCGAGCAGCTCACCACCGAGCGGCTCGCGGCGGACGGCGCGGCCTACCTGGACCGCCTCGGCCAGGCCGCCGCACCGGCCGCGGGACCGGTCGCCATCACGGGGTACTGCATGGGCGGCCGGATCGGTTGGCGCATCGCGGCCGCCCACCCGGATCGCGTCGCCGCCCTCGCCTGCTTCCACACCGGCCGCCTGGTCACCGACGAGCCGGACAGCCCGCACCTGTCGGCGGCGAGCCTGCGCGCCGAACTGTACTTCGGCTTCGCCGACCAGGACGCGAGCATGACGGCCGAGCAGATCGCCGTCCTGGAGCAGACCCTGCGGGAGACGGGTGCGCGCTACCGGGCCGAGGTCTACCCGGGCGCGCGGCACGGATACACGATGGCCGACCGGCCGGAGGTCCACGATCCGGCCGCCGCCGAGCGCCACTTCGAGCAGCTCCTCGCCCTGACCGGACGGGTCTTCGGGTGAGAGCCCTCCGGGGCCGCCCCTCCCGCGCGGCCCCGGAGGCTGCCTGGCGCTAGAACCCGAAAACGGTCAGGATGACCGCCGAGTCCTTGATGGTCAGGTCCGTGGTGTTGGCGGCGAAGAAGGTGATGTCGCCGGGGACCACGCACGGCAGGAACGGGCACGGCACCGGGCCGCCGTCGTCGAAGGCGAAGAACACGTGGAACGGCTGTTCGTCCGCGCGTACCGGTACGACCTTGGCGACCGTCGCCGGGCGGTGGCCGGCGGGTACCGCCCGCGCGGGGCCGGTGGTACCCAGCAGCAGCCCGCACACCGCGACCGCGGCGATGCCGATCCAGTTTCGCCGTCTCATCGGAACTCCTCGTGAGTGCGAGACAAAGCGATTTCTGCGGCCGAACCTAGGCATCCGCGATGAGCTACCGCTGTGCCGGCGCTGAGTCGGCGTCGCGCAGGGCCGCGCTCAGGTGCGCGACCGTGGTCTCGATCTGGGTACGCGTGTGCGTGGCGTTGACGAAGAACCGCAGCCGCGCGGCGTCCTGCTCCACCGCGGGGTGCACGATCGGCGGCACGTTGACGCCACGCCGGCGCATCCGGTCGGCGAGCCGGAGCGCCGCGCCCGAATCGCCGGTGAGCACCGGTACCACCGCACCGCCACCCGGGCCGGTGGCCAGGCCCGCCTCCCCGGCGAGGTGCCGGAACAGCGCGGTGTTGGCCCGCAGCCGGGCGACCAGCTGCGGCTCGGCGGCGAGCTGGCGTACGGCGGCCAGGGCAGCGGCGGTGGATGCCGGGGGCAGGCCGACGCTGCAGACGAACCCGGGCGCGGTGTACCGGAGGTAGTCGATGAGTTCGGTGCGGCCGGCGACGTACCCGCCGCAGCTGGCGAGCGCCTTGGACAGGGTACCCATCCAGATGTCGACGCCGGTGGCGGCCACGCCCCAGTGCTCCCCGGCACCGCGGCCGGTGTGCCCGAGTACCCCGATGCTGTGCGCCTCGTCGAGGTAGAGCAGGAACCCGTACCGCTGCCGCAGCCGGACCAGCGCGGGCAGGTCGGCGAGGTCGCCGTCCATGCTGTAGACGCCTTCCACGGCGACGAGAACCCGCCGGTACCGGGGGGTCAGCTCGGCCAGCAGCCGTTCGAGAGCGCCGAGGTCGTTGTGCGGGAAGGGCCGCCGCTGCGCGCCGGACAGCCGGATGCCCTGCAGCATGCTGTCGTGCGCGAGTGCGTCGTGCAGCGCGAGGTCGCCGGGGCGCAGCAGGTGCCCGAGCACGGTGACGTTGGTGGCGTGTCCGCTGACCATCGCCAGCGCCGACCCGGTGCCCAGCAGCCCGGCGAGTTCGGCCTCCAGTTCGCCGTGCGGCGGCCGCTCGCCGGAGGCCAGCCGGCTGGCGGACACCGAGGTGCCGTAGCGGGCGAGCGCGTCCTGGGCGGCGGCGACGACCCGTGGGTGGGTCGCCAGGCCCAGGTAGTCGTACCCGGCGAAGTCGATCAGCTCGGCGCCGCCGGCCCGCGTGGTCGCGCCCAGCGCGCCCTCGTGCACGACGAAGTACGGGTTGGGCAGCCCCAGCCGGTCGGGCAGCGCGAGCCGGTCCTGGAACGCCGCCAGCTCCGGCAGCGCGGCGGGCTCCGGCACGGTGGCCGGCGGCCCGCCATGGCGGGCCAGCCAGGCGGCGAGGCCGGCGATGGTCGTGGTGGGGCCGAACAGGTCCGCCGGCAGTTCGGCATGGGGGTACGCGTCGCGCAGCTGCGCTTCGAGTTCGAGCAGCATGACCGAGTCGAAGCCGAGGTCGTTGACGAGCGCCTGGTCGGCCCGCAGGGCTTCGGCCGGGTACGCGCTCGCGGCGGACACCGCGGCCAGCAGCGCGCCGGATGGCGGAGAATCCCCACCGCGGGCGACCGCCCAGTACCGGGCGCCCGGTATGCGGGGCGCGATCCGGTGCGGCGGCAGGGGTGCCGGCGGCTCCTCCAGGACAATGTGGACGTTGGTACCGCCGAAGCCGAACGAGCTGACCCCGGCCCGGCGTACACCGTCTATTGTGGACGACCAGGGACGCGGCCCGGTCGCCACCCGCAGCGCGCCCAGGGCCGGGTCGGGCTCGGCGCATCCCGGCTGCGGCGGCACGGTCGCGTGCCGCAGCACGAGCATCGCCTTGAGCAGACCGGCGATCCCGGCCGCGGACATGGTGTGGCCGATGTTCGCCTTGACCGACGAGACGTACGGATCCGCGTCGGGGCCGAACACCTTGCGCAGCGCGGCAAGCTCCACCGCGTCGCCGGCCGGGGTGGCGGTGCCGTGGCACTCCACGAACCCGACCGCCGCCGGATCGACCCCGGCGTCCGCGTACGCCCGGCGCAGCGCGGCGAGCTGCCCGTCCAGGCGTGGCGTCATCGGGCCCTCCGCCCGGCCGTCGTTGCCGCAGCCGGTGCCGCGGACCAGCGCGTACACCCTATCCCCGTCGCGGCGCGCGTCGGCCAGGCGCTTGAGCAGCACCACCCCCGCACCCTCGCCCAGCAGGAACCCGTCCGCGCGCCGGTCGAACGGGCGGCAGACGCCGCTGCGGGACAGCGCGCCGATACGGGAGAACCCGATCAGGTTGTCCGGCACCAGGTTGAGGTAGACCCCGCCGGCCAGCGCCAGGTCGCACTCGCCCGACCGCAGGTGCAGCACGGCCTCGTGCAGCGCGACCAGCGCGGAGGAGCACGCCGCGTCGACCACGAAGCTCGGGCCACCCAGGTCGAACACCGCGCTGACCGTGGCCGCCGCGAGGTTCAGCAGCGTACCGGGGATGGTGTACGCCCGGGGCGGCGCGACGCCGGCCACGGCCGCGCGGGCCGCGTCCGGGTCCAGCGGCGCGCCGAACTCGCCGGCGGCCATCTGCCCGGCCCGGATCCGGCTGGTGAGCAGGAGGCGGTACTCGCTGACGGACGCTCCAATGTAGACACCGGTGCGGTCCCGGGGGATGTGGTCGAGCCCGGCGTCGTACCAGGCGGCGTCGGCCAGCTCGACGAGCAGCCGGTGCTGCGGGTCGGTGACCTCCACCCGGCGGGGCGGGATGGCGTACCTCTGCGCCGCGAATGTGTCCACCGTGGACAGATGGGCGACCGTGTCGGTGTACGCGGCGTCGGCGGTGCGGGGCGAGTCGGGTGCGTGGAACGGCCGGTGCCGCCAGCGGTCGGGGGATACCGGCCCGGTGGCCACCCGCCCGTCGCGGATCAGGTCCCAGTACCCGTCGAGGTCGTCCGCGCCGGGGAAGCGGCACGCGGCCCCGACCACCGCGACCGCCCCGCTCATCGGGGATCCGCCGTCAGCAGGCCCCGCGGCCCGGGAACCTCGGCCGCCACGCCGGCCGGCAGGCGGGGCAGGTCCCGCCGGGTCAGGCCGAGCGCCCGCAGCAGTGGCAGCACCACCTCGCCCAGGAACACGCCCCGGTCGATGCCGGCCGCGCGCATCACCTCGATCCGGGCCGCGTAGTCGGGCAGCAGGTCCTCGGCCGGCATCCGGAAGGTGCGCAGCACGAAGGCGAGGTCGGTGAGGGTACCGGCGCGGTCCTCGTCCAGGTGCAGCGCGACCATCCGCAGGTAGAACCGCGCGTGCGCCATCTCGTCGCGGGCCACGAGGCGGTACACCGTCGGCAGCACCGGCTCGCCCAGTAGCGCCGCCCACTCAAGCTGCTTGCGGTAGATGACGAAGGTGCTCCGCTCTTGCAGCGCACCGTAGATGGTCATCCGCCGGCCGTCGTCGTAGGGTGGCCGCCACTGTCGCGACAGGACGGTGCGGGCGTACTCGTGCAGGGCGGGCTCGTCGCGCGCGCCGCTGCGGCGCAGGTACTCGCGGAGCACGAGGGAGTGCTTGGCCTCCTCGTACCCCCAGGTGGCGGCGAACCACGCCCGGGCGTAGTCGCCGCGCATCAGCTCCAGGTGCGCCCGCAGGTAGTCGGGCAGGTACATCTCCACGCCGCAGAACGTCTCGGCGCACAGCACCAGCCGCGGGTCGGGTACGGTGCCGTCCAGCCGCTCCCACGGGATGTCGGTGAACACGCTCCACCGCCGGGTACGCTCCGCGCGCTCGAAGAACGACATGTACTCCCGGTGGAACGCCTCCCGCAGCTCGCGGCTCGTCATGGCAGGCGCGCGGTGAGGGCGGTGCACAGGTCGCCGGCGCGGCGGACCGTGGTCAGCTCCTCGTCCGGCACCCGTACCCCGAGCCGCTCCTCGGCCCACGCGACCAGTTCCAGGGTCTGCACCGAGTCCAGGCCGAGCGCGGCGATGTCGGTGTCGGCGTGCAGGGCGGGCACGGGCCGGCCGGTCACCTCGCCGATGCCGGTGGCGAGGAGGCGCAGCAGTTCATCGGTGGGCACGGTGCTCCTCGGGCTCGTCGATGCGGCGCAGGGACCACTGCGCCAGGGACTGGTAGTGCATGTCGAAGGCGCGGACACACGCGGTCAGGTACCGGTCGTAGTCCGCGAACAGCCGCGCGCCCCAGCGGGTACGGATCTCGTCCTCGTGCGCGCGCAGCCGCGACCGCCAGTGCTCGCAGGTGCGCCGGTAGTCCTCCCGCCGGGTACGCAGTTCGACGATCTCCCAGTACGGGTTGACCGCGACCACGATGTCCTCCAGCCGCGGGGTGATGCCACCCGGGAAGATGGTGTACGTCACCCAGCCGACCTCGCGGATGTCGGCCGGGATGCGCGGCGCGCGGTTGCGCAGGATGGTCTGCAGCGCGAAGTACGCGCCCGGCGCGCTCCACTCCCAGGCGCGCCGGAAGTAGTCCCGGTAGCGGACCCGCGCCTCACCGGCACGCGCCTGCGCCGGCGTGCACACGTGCTCGATCATGCAGATCGACATGACCGTGTCGAACGCGACGGGTGCCGCGTAGTCCCGGTAGTCCACACAGGACGCGGTGACGCCGGGCAGCGCGCGCCGGACGATCTCGGCGTGCTGCGCCCGGGACAGCGTGATGCCGTGTACCTCGCGCACACCCCGCGCCACCGCGAGGAACTCCAGGTTGGCGCCCCAGCCGCAGCCGATGTCCAGCACCCGCGCGTCGGGCCGCACGTGCCCGTACCGGTAGAGGGTCGCGAGCTTGGCCTCCTGCGCCGCGTCCAGGTCGTCGGTGCCGTCGAACACCGCGCACGTGTAGTTCATCCGCTTGTCCAGCCACAGCCGGAAGAACTCGTTGTCCACGTCGTAGCTGACCGCCACCTGCGCCTGGTCGGACATCAGCGGCTCAGCTCCCCGGCGAGGTAGCGCCGGCGGGTCTCCTGGCGCCGGGGCTTGCCGGAGGTGGTCTTCGGGATGGTACCGGGCGGCACCCGTACCACGTCGGCGACGGCCAGGCCCAGCGGCTCGACCACCGCCGCGCGTACCAGATCCTCCACGGTGGACGGTACAGCCGGCGCGCACTCGACCACGAGCACCACCTCCTCGGTACCGGCGCCGGGCCGGGTGAACGCCACCACCCCGGATGGGCGTACCCCGGGAACGGCCGCGGCGGCCCACTCGACGCGGTGCGGGTCGGTGTTGACGCCCCGCACGATGAGCACGTCCTTGCGCCGGCCGGTCACGTAGAGGCCGCCCTCGTGCAGGTAGCCCAGGTCGCCGGTGCGCAGCCACCCGTCGGGCCGGAACGTGTCGGATGCGGGATCGTCCAGGTACCCGGCCGCCACCGACGCGCCGCGTACCCAGATCTCACCGTCCACAATCGACACCTCGTGCCCGGCGATCGGCTGGCCACAGTGGACGACCCCGTCGCGGGTGCGCAGCCCGTGCCCGAGACTGACCGCGAGGGTCGCCTCGGCCAGCCCGTAGCTCGGGGTGAACGCCTCCGGCCGCAGCCCGGCCGGCGCGTACGCCCGCGCGAACCGCTCCAGGGTCGGCGCGTGTACCGGCTCGGCACCGCAGCCGAGCACCCGCAGGCAGGACAGGTCCAGCGCGGCCACCTCCGCCGCCGGTACCCGCCGCGCGGCGAGCCCGTACGCGAAGCTCGGCCCGTACGTGATCGTGCCCCGGTACTTGGCTACCGTGCGCATCCAGATCCCGGGGTCGCGCACGAAGACCGGCGTCGGTACGAACACCACCGGTACCCCGGCCGGCAGCGGCGTGCACACGAACCCGACCAGCCCCATGTCGTGGTGCAGCGGCAGCCAGCACACGCCGGTGTCCCGTGCCCCGTCGAGACCCAGACCGTCCACAATGGCCGCGCAGTTCGCCGCGAGGCTCGCGCGGGTGACGACCACCGCGCGGGGCGTTCCGGTACTGCCGCTGGTGAACTGCGCGTACGCGGGAGCGCCGTCCGGCGCCGGTACCGGCGCGGGATCGCCGGCCGGGGCGGTGAGGTCCTCGATGGCGACCGCGCCCGCGAGTTCGCCGCACAGCGCGGCC
>DATEJJ010001019.1:0-3152 GCA_035278125.1 Rugosimonospora sp. | reverse complement strand
CCCGTGGCTGACCCGCCGCGCCCGAGCCCTCGCGGTGGCGGACCCGGGTCTGGGCCTGTTCGGGTCGTTGACCGCGGCCCGGGCGCAGCTGCGCTCGGAGCGGCGGCAGGCCGCGATCGCGACGGTGCTGCGGCGGAAGATCGAGGCGAGTGCGGACGCCACCACGGCGGAGATCGCGGTCACCGTGTTCGACCTGGACGAGATCGCCCGCCGCCTCGCCGCTGGCGCGGACTACGACGGGTTGACCCGCCTGCTGGCCGTCGACCTGGACCCGGCGCGGGTACTGGCTGCCGAAGCGCCGCAGGAGCACGTCCCCTCGCCGACCGAGCCCGCCGAACCGGCCGCCGTTCGGCCGCTGCCGGCGCTCATGCCCGCGCCGGTACCGTTCGCGGCGCTCGCCGCCGTGCGTCGCGACCTCGGGGCGACCTCCGGTACCGAACCGGCGCCCGCGAACCCGACCGGTGGGCAGCGCCCGGCAGTTGTTGGTCAGAGCACAACAACTGGCCGCGAGGGCAAGCCCCGTTCGCCCCGAACACCGGGCCGCCGTTCGCCGAACAAGCGGGCCGGTTCGGGTCGCCGTTCGCCGGGCCGCACCGCCGAGGAAACCCGGGCGCTGGCCGCGCAGTTGCGCACCGAACAGCCGGGCTTGACGCAGGCCGAACTCGCGAAGCTGCTGGGCATCTCCGCGACCCGGCTGCGCGCGGTGGAACGGGCGGCGGCCGGCCCGGTCAACGGGACAGAGGTTCGTACCACCTGAGCCCCGGCCGGCGGCGAACCCGCGTGCGGTTCCCAGCACCGCCGGCCGGCAACCACAACCGAACCGAACACGAGCGAGAGGAGCCCGTGATGGGCCTGTTCAACCGGGACAAGGGCACCAGCGGTAACAGTGGTGTCGGCGGCAAGGGCTTCACGATCAGCGGCACCGCGTCCAAGTCCGACCACCGCAAGGCCGCCACCATGCGCCGCGAGTGGACGGCGCCCCGGCGGGGTGACCTGTCCGCCCGGCAGGTGCGGCGCTCACCCAGGTAAAGACCCCCGGGGCGCGGCCGTGTGGCCTACGAAACCGAGCGCCGCGCCCCGGGTTCCCCCCAACCGCTCGTAAGCAGCAAGGGAGAGCCCAGTATGGCGGAACGCCACACCGAGCTACGCATCATCTACCGCTACCTGTCCGGCCGCCCCCTCGACGGCCGGATCCGCAATGACGGCGGGTACCTGCGCCCCGGCCGCGCCCCCACCCGGTGGATGCGGGCACCCGGCTGGCAGCGCCAGCTGGTGCGCCTCGGCGTACCCGCCGCCGCGTTCGGCGGGTACCGGGCGCACGCGGCAGCGCCGGGCCTGACACTCGTGTGCCTCGTCCTGGTGCTGCTCGTGGTCGCGGCCCGGGCGACAAGGGTGGTACGGCGGGCGTGGCGTACCCGCCGCTTCCGCCGCACCTACGTGCAGCCGGTCCTCAGCGCGCTCGGCCCGGCGCTGGGCGACGCCCCGGTGCGCCTGCACGTGGATCCGGGCTTGGGCAGCCTGCTGCAGCGGATGGCACGGCCCATGTCCCCGGCCGAGACCGCGGCCCGGCAGTGGTACGGGCGGCGCGTCGAACCGCTGTTGCGGTGGCTACCGGACCGGGTGATGCGCGGGCTGTGGGCGGTGCAGCGGTTCGCGTGGCCGGTGACCAGCAAGCGGGAGCTGCTGCGCCGCCCGGTCGAGGAGAAGGGGCCGCGGATCGAGGTGACCGCCTCGGTGCCGTACCTGACCCCGGAGCAACGGCAGTACGTCGAGGCCGTTGTCGCGGCGAAGATCCCCGCCGGGGAACTGGTCGGCGCCTGGGACCAGGTGGGTACCCGGGTCACCGCGACCTGGACGGTACGGCGCCGCCCGCCGGCCCGGGTCGGGTACGCCGACCTCGCCGCCCGCATCGAGCAGCTGGCGGAGTTCGAGTTCTTCCTCGGCCTCGGCGTGGGCGGCAAACCGGTCGTGGTGAGCTTGCGCGACGACTCGCCGCACATCGCCCTGTCCGCCGGCAGTGGGGCGGGGAAGAGCGTGCTGGCGCAGCTGGTCGCGATCCAGGTTCTGGCCCGGGGCGGGAACGTGGTCATCCTGGACCGTAAGGGGTCGCACCGGTGGGCGTTGGGCCTGCCCGGGGTGGACTACTGCACCCGCCCGGAGCAGATGCACGCCGCTTTGCTGCGGCTGGCGAAGCTGGCCGACGCGCGTAACGCCGCCGCCCTGCACGAGGACGAGGGCTGGGATCCGGGGCCGCGCACGCTGCTGGTCGCGGAGGAGTTGAACGCGACGATGGCGCAGATCCGGGCGTGGTGGGACGAGGTGCGGGAGAAGGGCCAGCCGAAGATCCCCCCGGCGGTACGGGCGTTCCGGGAGATCATGTTCATGGGGCGTTCCGCGAAGATCAACCTGTTGGCGATCGCGCAGATGCTCACCGCGCAGACCACCGGCGGCCCGGAGTCGCGGGAGAACTTCGGCATTCGCTGCCTGGCTCGCTACACCGTCAACGCCTGGAAGATGCTCGTGCCCGAGGCGGCCATGCCCCGCGCCTCCCGCACCCTGGGCCGGTGGCAGGTCGTCGTGGGTGGCGTGGCTACCGAGTGTCAGGTCTGCTACCTAACCGCGGCTGAGGCACGCCTGCTGGTCCACAAGCTGTCCCCGACCGCGGGCACACCCTTGATGGGCGATGACCTTGGATTGTCCCCGGGACAGCGCCCAACCGGGGACACGGCGCGGGAGCCGCTGCCCGAGGAGATCACTCTGCGGGACGCTACACAGTGTGGCGTGGTGCCGTGGAAGTTCCCGGCGGCGAAGAAGCGGATGCAACGCGCCCGCCAGGCCGGCGAGCCGGTACCGGAGCCGGTCGGCAAGCAGGGCCTGGCCGACACATACCGGCGCGCGGACCTGCTCGCCTGGGTCGAAAGCCAGCTGATCCCATGACCGCGCTCGCCTTGCCCACGAGCGCGACGGCGGGCGCGGTGTACCTCGTCATCATCGGCGCGCTCGCGCTGGCCGCGTGGCTGGTCGAGCGCCGTATCTGGCCGTGGGCCCGGTGTCCACGGTGCCGGGGTACCGGCCGGCTGCCTTCGCCGGTCTCCCGCGGCTGGCGCGACTGCCCCCGGTGCAGCCGCTCCGGCCGGCGACCGCGCCGCCTC
>DATEJJ010001018.1:0-6524 GCA_035278125.1 Rugosimonospora sp. | reverse complement strand
GGCGAGCCGGGTCGGGTGGCACCGGCCCGGCCGCACGCAGCAGGTCCGCGAGGGACGCGATCGCCGGGCCCGGCCAGGCCGGGTCGGTGTCGTTGAACTCCGTGGTACGCAGCACGGTCATGCCGACCGCCACGGCACCGGCGAGTTCCCGGTCCGCGCCGTCGCCGACGTACACGCACCCGGCCGGCGGCGTGCCCAGCCCGTCCGCGGCCAGCCGGTAGATGCGGGGATCCGGCTTGGCGATACCGGCCTGGGCGGAGAAGAGCGCCACGTCGAACCGGGCCGCCAGCGGGGAACCCGGCCACGCCTCGGCCGAGTCCGCGGTCGCGTTGCTCACCAGCGCGAGCCGCACGCCGGCCGCCCGCAACGCGTCCAGAGTGTCCAGTGTGGACTGAGGGACGGTGGCGAGGATGCCGGCGGCGAACTCACGGCGCAGCTCCGCCGCGGCCCGCACCTGCGCGCCGGACGGGTCGGCACCCAGCCGCCCGGCCAGGATCCGTACCGTCTCCTCGGTGTCCCACCGCGTCATGCGGGCCCGCCAGGTCTCGTGGTACGCGCGCCGCAGCGCGACCGGGTCCACCCCCACGATGCCGGCCATCCGCTCCACGACCCGGTCCCGCGCGTCGTCACCGCCGTGCAGCAGGGTGTTGAACAGGTCGAAGACGTACCGGGCTGCCACGTCGGCCAATGCTACGTGATCGACGTCAACGACCGGCTGGCCCGAACCGGCCGCCTACTCCGCCCGACGGGCGCGGGCGCGCCGCTTACCCTCGTGCATCGCGACCACCCGGGGGATCGGAATCGCGCGTCCCTCCTCGACCAGGCCGGGATCCAACCGCTGCGGTGCCGGCATCGCGTCCGCCCACGGGTCACCGCCGGCCAGCAGCGCGGGTGCGGTACTCATGGTGAAATCGCCCGGACTGACCCGATCCAGCTCGTCCCACGACACCGGGAAGGAGACCGGCGCCCCGGGGCGGATGCGCGGGCTGTACGCGGCCACCACGGTCGCCCCGCCGGTACGGGTCGGGTCGATGAACACCTTGCCCTCCCGGTCCTCCCGGATGAACGCGGTGGTGGCCAGGGCCGGGTCCAGCCGCTCGGCCCGCGCCGCGAGAGCCCGGGTCACCGCGGCCGCCTGCTCGCCGGTCACACCGTCCTCAACCGGGACGAACACGTGCACTCCCTTGGCGCCGCTGGTCTTCACCGCGCCGGCCAGCCCGGCACCGGCCAGCGCCTCGCGGACCAGCAGCGCGGTGCGTACCACCAGGTCGAATCCGGCGCCCTCGGGCGGGTCGAGGTCGAGTACCAGGTGTGTCGGGTGCTCCCAGTGGCCGGCCAGCACCAGGGTCGGGTGGTACTCGACCGCACGCTGGTTGGCGAACCAGAGCAGGGTACGCCGGTCGTCACAGAGCGCGTACGACACCTCACGCTTCGAGCTCTCCGCCCAGACCGGCACCGTGCGTACCCACTCCGGCGTGTACCGGGGCACGTTCTTCTGCATGAACGGCTGCTGCCCGCGCAGTACCCGGATCACGGACAGCGGCCGGTCCCGCAGTTGCGGCAGGATCCGGTCGCGCACCCCGTCCAGGTAGTCCACCAGGTCCCGCTTGCTGGCCCCGGCGCCCGGGAACAGCGGCTGGTCGAGGTTGGTCAGCGCGACCCCGTCCCGCTCCTCGCCCGAGCCGCCGTCCTTGGCCATGCGCCGAGCCTACAAGCCTCAGGGCAGGGTCCACCGCTGATTGGCGCCGCCGGTGCAGTCCCAGATCTGCAAGGGGGTACCGTCGGCGGAGCTGACCCCGGTGGCGTCCAGGCACTTGCCCAGCGCGCGCAGGCTGCCGTCCGCGCCGACCGTCCACTGTTGAGCGTTCGTACCGTTGCAGTCGTAGAGCTGGACCCGGGTACCGTTCGCGCTGTTCGCCCCGGACACGTCCAGGCACTTGCCCAGTGCCCCGACGGTACCGTCGCCGCCCACTGTCCACTGTTGAGCGTTGGTGCCGTTGCAGGTGTAGAGCTGCACCTGGGTACCGTTCGCGGGGTTGGCGCCGGCGACATCCACGCACTTGCCGCCGTACCCGGTGATGGCGCCGGTGGACCCGCTCGCGTACACGTGCACGTAGTCCACCACCATGCGCTGCGGGAAGCTGGTGCCGCCGTCCGGGGAGCCGGGCCAGTTCCCGCCCACGGCCAGGTTCAGGATGATGAAGAACGGGTGGTTGAACACCCACGGGTTGCCGTTGGTGTCGCCCGGGGTACGCCGCTCGTAGCTGACCCCGTCCACGGAGAAGGTGACCGAGCCGGGCGTCCAGTCGGCCGCGAACGTGTGGAACCCGTCCGCGAACGCGGCGCCGCCGGGCAGCGTGTACGCGGCGGTGAGCGGGTTGCCGCCGGAGTAGCCCGGGCCGTGCATGCTGCCGTGCACGGTACCCGGCTCCCGCCCGATGTTCTCCATCACGTCGATCTCGCCGCTGGCCGGCCAGCCGACGCTGCCGATGTTGTCGCCGAGCATCCAGAACGCGGGCCACATGCCCTGCCCGCGCGGGATCTGGATACGCGCCTCGAACCGGCCGTACGCCTGCGCGAAGCGGCCGGAGGTGGTCAGCCGGGCCGAGGTGTACTGGCAGCTGCCGTACCAGCAGCCGTAGCCGGCCGGGTTCTCCTGGCGCGCGGTGATGACCAGGTGCCCGGCGCCGTCCAGCGCCGCGTTGCTGGTGCTGGTGGTGTAGTACTCCAGCTCGTTGTTGCCGAAGCCGCTGCCACCGGTGTCGTGCACCCACTTCCCCGGGTCGGGTGCCGTGCCGGCCGCCCCGTCGAAGTCGTCGGACCAGGTGAGCACGCCGGTGGCCGCGGCGGCGGGCGGTACCGCGCGGCTGAATGCGGCATAGCCGACCACGAGGAGTACGGCGCTGGCGAACGCGAAGGTACGCCGGCGGCGGGACGGTACCATGGTTGCCTCCCGATCTGTTGTGGTTGTTTACAGATCGACCGGAGGCTATTGCGCGGATGGCTTCGGAGTCAATACAAGGGTCGAAAAAAGGCCCTAGTCGAGCGGGCGGCGGCCCCGGGTGGACACGAACTGGTACGAGAACGCGGCGAAGTGCGGATCCCACATCAGGCTCTGGAACCGGCGCAGGCTGGCCATGTCGTACCCGGCGTCGACCAGCTTCGGTTGCAGCTGCCGGCAGTTCACCTCGTACAGCCGGGCGCCGGGCGAGCCGCCGGCCCAGCTCTGCGCGTGTACCAGCGCGTCGATGTCGGTCAGCCCGACCGCCGCCATCTCGCCGTACACCTCCTGCGCCCAGGCCAGGTCCGCGCCGCGCTGCCGCAGCGCGTCCAGCACCCCGTCCAGCACCTGGGTGAACAGCTTCTCCGCGGCCGGGTACGGGCTGCGCAGGACGCGCGGCGTGGCGGTGCAGTCGAACTCCTCCACCACCAGCCAGCCGCCGGGGGCGAGCGCTCCGGCGAGGTTACGCAGGATCGCCCGGCGCTCGGGCAGGTGCAGCAGCACCAGGCGCGCGTGGATGAGCTGGAACGGGCCGCCCGCCGGTACCGGGTCGGTGCGCAGGTCCTGGGTACGCACCACCACCCCGCGCAGCCGGGACAGGTGCGAGGTGTCCAGGTCGGTGGCGACCACCATCCCGTCCGACCCCGCCGCGCGGGCGAGCATGCGCGCCACCGAGCCGCCGCCGGCGCCCACCTCCCAGCAGTGGTCGCCGGGGTGCACCACCGGTCCGGCCAACCGCTGCGCGGTGATCGGGTCGAGGTACCGCTCCAGGCAGTCGAGTTGTACGGCGACGTCCTGCCCGCCGTGCTCGAAGGCGTACTTCAGCGTGTCTGTCACGGCACCTCCACCAGTCGGGGCGTATCCGCGGCCAGCCGGCCGCGGTCGAGCACGTTGACGCGGTTCGCGACGCCGAGCACGCCGGCCGGCGCCTGGTCCACCAGCAGCACGGTCATCCCGCCCGTGGCCAGTTCGGTGACCAGCGCGCGGACCCGCGTGGCGAGTTCGGGCGAGAGGCCCTCGCAGGGCTCGTCGAGCAGCAGCACCTCGGGGTTGCGCAGCAGCGCGCGGGCGATCGCGAGCATCTGCTGCTCGCCGCCGGAGAGCTGGCCGGCCCGGTGGCGCAGCCGCTGCCCGAGGCCCGGGAACAGCTCCAGGATCCGGGGCACGCCCCACACGCCGGCGCCTCCGGCCAGCGTGAAGTGTTCGGCCACGGTCAGGCTGGCGAAGACCCGGCGCCCCTGCGGTACCAGCGCCACGCCGTGCCGGGCCACCCGGTGCGCGGGGCGCCCGGACAGCACCGTCCCGCCCAGCCGCACCGTACCGGCGCTGAGCGGGACCAGCCCGGCGATGGCGTGCAGCAGCGTGGTCTTGCCCGCGCCGTTGGCGCCGACGACGGCGGTCACCGATCCGGCGGGTACGTCGAGGTCCACGCCGTGCAGCACCTGCCCACCGCCGTACCCGGCCTGGATCCCGCGCAGGTACAGCATCACGCCGGCCCCGTGTCCGTCGCCGAGACCGTGGCCACGGGCCGGCCCTCGCGCAGCACGGTGACCGTGTCCGCGACCGCGTACGCGAACTGCAGGTGGTGCTCGACCAGCAGCACCGCGGTACCCGCCGGCAGCCGGGCGAGCAGCGTGGTGAGCTGCTCCACCTCGGCCGGCCAGAGTCCCGCGGCCGGCTCGTCGAGGATGAGCAGCCGGGGCGCGCCGGCCAGCGCCATGCCGATCTCCAGGAGCCGGCGCTGCCCGTGCGACAGCTCGCCGGCCGGTACCCCGACCACCCGGCCCAGCCCGACCGAGTCGAGTACCCGCAGGCTCGGGCGGAGCAGGTGGTGGCGCAGCCGGCCGGGGGAGTACAGCCGGCGTACCCCACCGGCGCGCAGCCAGCCGCCCACCACCACGTTGTCCAGCGCGCTCAGCCCGGGCCACACCGCCGGGTGCTGGTGGGTACGGCCGATGCCCAGCCGGGCCCGGGCGACCGGACCCAGCCGGGTCACGTCGCGCCCGTCGAACACGATCTGGCCCCGCTGCGGCCGGGTTACGCCGGCCACCAGGTCCAGCAGGGTGGTCTTGCCGGCGCCGTTGGGCCCGATCAGCGCCCGCCGCTCGCCCGGCGCCAGCGACAGGCTGACGTTGTCCAGCGCCACCAGGTCCCCGTAGCGCCGGGTCACCTCGATCACCCGGAGCAGGTCACTCATGCCGGCCCCGCAACAACCTGCGGGCCAGGCCGGCCACGCCGTCGGGGAGCAGGTACGCGGCGGCCACGAAGACCACGCCGAGCAGCAGCGGCGCGTGCCCGGGCAGCGGTGCGGCCAGCCAGTCGCGGACCGCCAGTACGACCGCCGCGCCGGCCAGCGCGCCGGGCAGCGAGGTGGCACCGCCGATGACCACCGCGAGCAGCGCCAGCGCCGCCGTGGTGAAGCCCGCATCGGACGGCGCGACGTACTGGTTCGCGGTCACCAGCAGGGAGCCGGCGACCCCGGCCACCGCACCCGCTCCCACGTAGGCGAGCGCCAGGTACCGGTGCACCGGGTGCCCGCTGGCCAGCATCCGCCCCTCGTGCTCGGCGCAGCCGCGCAGCAGCAGCCCGGCCGGGGTACGCAGCGCGGCGGCCACGATCAGGGTGACCGCGGCCGCCACGCCCAGCGCGTACAGGTACACCGCCTGGTCGCTGCCCAGCTGCGGCAGTCCCCAGAACGGGCGGGGCGGGTCCAGTGCCACCAGCCCGTCGGTACCCCCCGTGACCCCGCGCCACCGCCCGGCCGCGACCACCGCCAACTGGCCGACGGCCAGGGTCACCATCAGTACGGCCACGCCTCGCGTGCGTACCACGACAATCGCCGTCAGCCCCGCGAACAGCGCGCCGGCGGCCGCGGCCGCGACCAGCTGCACCGGGCCGACCGCCACTCCGGCGCGCACCAGCAGCGCGGTGGCGTAGGCGCCGCACGCGTACGGCGCGGTCTGGCCGAGGGTCGGCAGCCCGGCGGTACCGGCGAGCAGCGCGACGCTGACCGCCAGCAGCCCGAAGCTCAGCGCCCGGGTGAGCAGGGTGGTCGTGTAGTCGCCCGCCAACCATGGCACCGCGACCAGCACCACCGCGCCCACGATCCAGGCGGCGCGGCCCACTCCCACGCGCGGCAACCTCCGCGCCAGCGGCAACACGGTCATGCGGCGCCGCCCGCAGCCGATCCGGAGGGAGGGAGCGCCAGCGACCGAGTGGAGGGTCGGCTACAGGGCGGGAACAGCCGCATGACCCGCGCGAGCGGAGCGAGCGCCAAGAATTCAGTCATCTGGCTATCCGGATCCTGGCGGTCAGCGCCACCGCCATCGCGGCGAACAGGAGGAACGGCGCCACGGCCGGGGCCAGCGACACGCCGAGGGTCTGGATCTCGCCCACCGCCAGCGCGGCGGCGGCGATGCCGGGCACGCTGCGCACCCCGCCCAGCACCACCACGATGAGGGAGAGCAGCAGCACGGTGTCGGCCACGCCCGGGCCGGGGCCGATGATGGGCGCGCCGAGCACG
>DATEJJ010001017.1:0-3073 GCA_035278125.1 Rugosimonospora sp. | reverse complement strand
CGAAGCAGCTCCCGCCAGGGGGTCACCGGCCCGCCTCCGCGCATGCAGGCGAGCGAGGAGCCGGGCCGCTGCTTCTCATCGTGCCCTCGCGCAAGCGCTCGGTCACCGCTCAAGATCCTTTGGCAGCTGATAGGGCGGCGCGGCCGGGAGGTTCACCGGGCCACCGGAGTGGTCCACCTTGATGGTGGCCGTGGCGGTCGCGTTGCTGCGCATGCCCACCATGCCGAACGTCAGGCTGTCCGGCGCGTCACCGGGAATCGTGTACGAGCCGGCCGCCGCCGCGCGCCCGGACGCGTCCACCCGGAACGCGGCGACGAGCGTACCCGCGCTGCCCTTGGTACGGCCGGCGTACACGTGTACCGCCTCGTTCGGCGCGAAGCCCTGGGCGTAGAAGCTGAGCGAGGTACCCGGCAGCCCGCCGTACACGCTGGGCCGCCCGGACGGCAGGTACGGCAGCACCGTGAAGCCGGTCTTCGCGGTGGCCCGGCTCTGCTCCCCGATGAACAGCAGCGACTGCTGCCCGGTCAGCGCGTACGGCACGGTCAGCCCGGCGCCGGAGAAGGTACCGCTGTCGCTCGCCTGTACCGCCATCAGCGGCTGCCCGCCCACCGCGTTGAGGTACACCAGCACCCGTTCGTCCGGGGCGAAGCCCTTGCCGGAGAAGGAGACCGGCTGCTGCGCCTTGAGCGCGTACGGTTTCACCGCGATCGACGGGTACAGGCTGAGGATCTGGAACGGCACGCCGGCGGCGATACCGCTGGTCCGGCCGACCACGAACACGCTGGCCACCCCGACCGGTGCCACGCCGACGCGCAGCGGCGCCCGGCTCACCGCGCCGGTCTCGTCCGCGTGCAGGGTGGCGTCCGGCTCGCCGGTCGTGCGGCCCCAGTACACCGCCAGGGTCTCGTTGGGGGAGAAGCCCCGCGCGGTCAGCGCCACCGTGTCACCCGGCCGGCCCACGATCGCCGACAGCGTGGCGGTACCCACGCCCTGCGCCACCACGGCCACCGCGCGCGCCGTCTTGGTACTGCCGCGCTGCTTGGCCACCACCTCGGCGCGCCCGCCACCGACCCGGGCCGGGAACGGCAGCGACGCGGTCAGGTACCCGCCCTTGTCCGCTCGGACGGTGCCGGCCGGCCCGCCGCCGCCCACCTGGATGTCCACAGTGGAGCCCGCGTCGAACCCGGAGCCGAGCACCTGCACCACGGTGCCGGGCCGGACCAGGCCGGGGTTGAGCATCAGCAGCGGCTGCCCGGTGCCGGGTACCCGCACCCCGCCCACGTCCGCCATGGCCGGCGGGCTCGCGGTCGGCTGCGCCGCCTGGCCGGTCTTGTGCGTGCCGACGCCGAACACCGGTAGCAGCGACCGGCCGAAGCCGAACGCCACGACGAGCATCACGCCGAGCACGGCCAGCCGCCGCCACCAGCGGCCGCGCGAGGGCGCCGCCCGGTGGCCCCGCTCCGGCCGGCTCACCCGGCCTGGATCTGCACGATGGAGAGCGTCACGTTGCCCTTGGTGAGTTGCCATACCTGCCGTCCATGCTGGTCGATGGCGTTCAGGATCCAGTCCTCCTGCCCGCCCGCGTCGTTCTCCGCCATCGCCGTGCGCATCCGGTTGGACAGCACGACGTAGTTGATGTTGCGCCAGTCGTTGTGGAACACCCGGTTCCGCACGTCCGGGTCGGCCGCCGCCTTCCAGTGCGAGTGCGCGTTGGGGTACACCGGTTTCTGGTCGTGCAGCGCGACCCACAGGTCGTCGTCGATGATGATGTGGCTGTCCGGCGGGATGTGCGCCCGGATCCAGGCCAGCTGCTGGTCCTGCAGGCTGGTCAGGGAGAGCCGGTACTGGTCGACCAGGCGCAGCCGGTGCCGGTCGTCGTACTTGATCAGGTACCCGCCGGGGAGCACCAGCATCGGGGCGAGCAGGGCCAGCGTGAGCGCGGCGGCGCCCAGCGGCCGGACCCCGGCGGTGAGCCGGCCCCACAGCAGCCCGATGTTCAGCGCCAGCAGCGGGATCAGCGGGGTCACGTAGAAGTCCAGCAGTACGCTGCGGGCCAGGTAGAACCCGTACCCGACGGCCAGCAGCGAGGCGCCCAGCAGCGGTGCGCCGCGCCGCCGGTCCTGCAGGTACAGCAGCAGGTTCGCCACGGTCACCAGCGCGCCGGCGATCAGCAGGAACCGGTCCTTGGGCAGCCAGCTGCCGCGCAGCAGGTCGGCCAGCACGCTGCCCTGGCTGCCCTGCGCGGTGCGGTTCACCTGCCACCACACCGTGTACAGCAGCGACACGTGGTTGGCCGGCGGGATGTTCAGGTTGAACTGCATGCCCTGCGGCAGCAGCTCGTTCTTCAGCGTGGCGAACAGCAGGTACACGCTGGCCGGGGTGAGCGCGGCGAACCACCAGAAGGCCGCGCCGAAGCGGCGGTTGCCCTGGCCGGCGATGCTGCGGTACATCAGGTACACGAAGCCGGGGAACAGGAAGACCGCGTTCTCCTTGGTGACCGTGGCGATGCCCAGCGCCAGCCCGGCGCCCAGCACGGTGACGATCCGGCCGCCGGCCCGGGCCAGCAGGTACAGCGCCAGCAGCACCCAGAACACCATGAAGTTGTCCAGCAGCACCTGCCGCTGGTAGTACACCGCCAGCGGGGACACCGTGAACAGGATCGCCGCCAGGAACGCCGCGGCCACGCTGCCCGAGTACCGGCGCACCGTCTCGAACAGGAAGTACACGCTGGCCAGCTGGACCAGCACCATGAGTACCCGGCCCGCGTTGATCGGGTCGCCGAAGGTCTGGAACTGGTCGGGCAGCAGGCCCACCCACGCGGCCAGGACCAGCCAGCCGCCCGGCGCGTGGTCGTAGAAGTAGGTGTACGGCGACAGCCGCGCCTCGTGCAGCACCGACCACGCCTGCTCGGTGTAGATGCCCTCGTCGGTCAGGTACAGCGGGTACCGGAACACGTTCCACGCGTGCGTGACGAGCGCGACCAGCAGGCAGAACACGAGTACCGGCCGGCGGGCGAGCTGCCGGCCCGCGGCCTGCTGCCGGGCCGCCATCCGGCTACCCTGCCCGCTCGGGG
>DATEJJ010001016.1:0-8016 GCA_035278125.1 Rugosimonospora sp. | reverse complement strand
CATGCTCGCCGACGCCCTCGACGCCGCTGACGCTCTCGGCGCCGCGCGGCCGGACGGTGGGGACGGCGAGGCCGCGCAGCTGCGCGCGATGGTCGCCGTCACCGCCAGGGAGCTGGGCCTGACCTGGCTGCTACCCGGCGACTGACTCGGTACGCAGTTCGTGCGCGCCGTCCGCGCGGGTGGCCTCGTAGTACAGCCGGTACCCGCCGGCGGGGAGCGGCAGCACGCTCAGGTACCGCAGCCCGCCCGGCGCGTACGGCGAGCCGATCGGGGGCGCATCCGCCGCGACCAGCGGACCGAACAGCCCGCCCGGTACCCGCCGGCCCGCGGCGGTACCCGTCCGCTCCTCCCAGTTCTCCGCCGCCGTGGCCCGGCCGTCGTAGCTGACCAGCAGGGCGTCCCCGGAGACGAGGGCCGACGTCACCCGGGTACCCCGGGCGTCCCACTGCCCCGGGCGGCCCGCCAGCGCCGTACCCTGCCAGGTCCATGCGAGCCCGTCCCGGCTGGTGGCGTACCGGGTGGTCATCCGGTCCGCGTCCGCGTCCGACTCCAGCGGGTGGCAGGAGGCCCACAGGTGCCAGCCCCCCGAGTCGTACAGCAGCACCGGGTCCTTCACCCCGTACGAGTGGTCGCCGGGGAGCACGGTCACCGGCTCGGCGACGGCCAGCTTCTCCGGCTCGTCCGCCTCCAGCACGTCGACCCGCCAGTGCTTGGTACCCGGCGTCGCGCAGCTGATATACACCCGCCAGCGCCCCTCGGGCGTGCGTACCAGGGCCGGGCGCTCCAGCGACTCGGCGCCGAAGTGCTCCTTCTCCAGGTACCCGACGGGTTGGAAGGTGACCCCGTCCCGCGACCGGGCGATCACGTTGCCGTACCCGCGCCCCGCGTGCAGCGGCCGCCGCAGCCGGTACGCCAGGTAGAACGCACCGTCGAAGTACAGCGCGCTGGGGGCGCCGGCCCACGCGCCGATTTCGTCGGAGGGTGGTGGTACGACGAGGGCTGACGGCTTCCACGCCGGTGTGGGCAGGGCAGGCACGAACGACTCCTCAACGGCAAAGTCCTCAACGGCAAGGAAGGAGGGATCAGTCTGGGACAAGGGTATTGTGACCGGCCGACAGCCAGTCGGAGTAGGAGTCGCCGGTGACACGTTCGAGCAGCGCGATGTCCTCGATGAAGTAGGGCAGGATGGCGGCGCGCTGCTGCCGGGTCAGCTTCGGCCGGCGACCGTGGTGCCGGTGCAGGGTGTCGAGCAGCGGCTCGCGTACCGCCAGGCGTGCGCGTACCGGAAAGTAGTGGCCGATGCGGCCGCCGAAGCGCAGCAGCGCCCGCAGGATGTCGTTGATCGGCGTCTGCGCCGGGTACGGCCGCACGTTCTCCGCGGGCACCTCGCCGATCAGGCCGGTCGCCACGCCGAGGAACGCGCAGACCTGGTCGAGCGTCTGGGCGGGCCGGTCGCGCATATCCCGGTAGCGCAGCACCAGCACCTGGTCGCGCGGGAACAGCGAGTAGAGGTGCGACAGCTGCCGGCCGTAGAGACCCTGGCCGATGTAGTGCCAGAAGTCCGCCCAGCGGGCCGCCCTGCGCCGCGGCTCGGCGTGGCAGGCGGCGACGAAGTCGGACTCCGCCTCCAGCCCGGCCGCCCACAGGTGCGCCCAGTTGGAGTGCGCCCGGTCCACCGGGTCGCGCAGCAGCACGATCAGCCGCGCCCCCGGCAGCAGCGCCCGGATGCGCTCCTGCGCCCTGAGGTCGTACAGGTAGAAGGGCGTGGCCTCGCCGCGCCTCGTACCCGGCGGAGCGGGGTCGAACAGCGCCTCGTAGTCGTCGCGCCGCCACACATGCTCGCCGTAGGTCTGGATGTCGCCGGGTCCGCCGTGGCGTGGCGGCGGGCCGTCGCTCAGGAAGAACTTGGGCTCCTTGACCGCCGGCAGGAACAACTGCGGGTGGCGCACCAGGGCGGCGTACAGGGCCGTGGTGCCGGCCTTGGGCACGCCCGCGACGAAGAAGTCAGGCAGGGTCATATTGTCTACTTCTCCCATCGGCTTTACCTGCATAGTAGCGAACCCGGAGGCTGGCCGTCGCGTACTACTACCCTGAGGGGGTGCCGCCGATGCCCAGCAGGACAAAGATCGTGATTCTGGTCGTGGCCGCCGTCGTGCTCGCCCTGCTCGTGGTCCTCGCGATCGTGCTCGGTTCCGGCGGATCCGGGGGTACGGGCGGCGGCGGCTACTGACGCCGCTAAGGTCAGGTGCGTGGACGCGCCCACCGACCAGCGCTCCCGGCGCGTGTTCGGCGCCGCCCTGGCCAGCTCCGACCTGGCCAGCAGCCCGTTCCGGGCCGATCGGGACCGCATCGTCAGCTCGCCCTACTTCGCCCGCCTCGCCGGGGTCACCCAGGTGATCTCGCCCGGCGGCTCCGGCCTGCTCGTGCACAACCGGCTCACGCACAGCCTCAAGGTGGCCCAGGTGGCCCGCGCCATCGCCGAGCGCCTGGGCGCCGACGAGCGCTACCGCGACCTGCTGGACAAGCTGGGTGGCTGCGACCCGGACGTGGTCGAGGCCGCGGCGCTCGCGCACGACCTGGGCCACCCGCCGTTCGGGCACCTCGGCGAGCGGGTGCTGGACCGGCTGGGCCGGCAGCGGTTCGGCCTGCCGGACGGCTTCGAGGGCAACGCGCAGTCGTACCGGATCGTCACCAGCACCGAGATCCAGGGCGAGACGATCGGCCTGGACCTGACCGCGGCGGTACGGGCGGCCCTGCTCAAGTACCCGTGGACCCGCCGCACCTACCCGTTGCCGCCCGTGCGGCTGATGGAGCCCACCCCGCGCGGCGCGGGCGCTCCGCCCGACGACCCGGCGGCCGGCTCGGCCAAGTTCGGCGCGTACGTCACCGAACTGGCCGACCTGCGCCAGGCCCGGGCGCCGTTCGCCGGCCGGCTCGCGGACTGGCAGCAGACTCCCGAGGCGTCGGTGATGGACACGGCCGACGACATCGCGTACGCCATCCACGACGTCGAGGACTTCCACCGGGTCGGCGTGCTGCAGCAGGGCTCGGTGGCCGGCGAGTTGACCGCATGGCTGCGGGACGCGGCGGTCCTGCGTGCCCTGCCGGGCGAGGCGCTGGCCGCGGACCACCGGCGGCCCGGCCGCGCGGTCGAGCAGCTGCGCCGCGACCTGCACCGCAAGGACGGCTGGATCTCGGATGACGGCGCGTTCACCGCCGCCGTGGAGCACGTACGCCGGGAACTGGTGGACGGCCTGCTCGACATCCCGTTCGACGGTTCGATCGAGGCGGAGCAGAGCGTGGCCCGGTTCTCGGCGTACTGGACGCGGCGGCTGATCGACGCGATCGAGGTACGCCCGGACCCGCCGGTACGCTCCGGGCACGTGCTGCTCGCGCCGGCGCACTGGCACGAGGTACAGGTGCTCAAGCTGGTACACCACCGGTTCGTACTGGCCCGGCCGGATCTGGCGCTGCACCAGCGGGGCCGGGCCAGCGTGCTCACCTCGCTCGTGCAGGCGCTGCACGACTGGCTCGCCGACCCGGACGAGACCAGCCGGCTGCCCCGCCGCCTGCCCGACCTGGTGGAGCTGGCCGAGGCGGAGTACGCCGCGCTCGCCGATACGCCCGAGGAGTTCGGCCTGCCCGCGCCGCCCGGCCCGGCCGACCTGCTCACGATGGCGCGGGGTCGGGCCATTGTGGACTTCGTCGCGTCGCTGACCGACGGCCAGGCCACCGCGCTGCTGGACGCCCTGACCGGTCGTTCAGGTCAACTGTGGACGGACGCGTTCGTCCTCTGACCGGGAACGGCTGCGGCCAGCCGGAAGATCGGGTACAGCGGTAGGTGGCGACCGGGTAGCGCTCGCCCCGGAATTCGAGCAGGTTCACGATGTTGCGGCGGGGCTGCCCGCGCCCGGGGTTCTGCTCCGTGGACACTCGCCTCCTCCCGTCATCGGAGAGCACTGCTCTCGCCTAAGAGCAATGAACACCTCACAACGCCAGCGCTCAGAGCAGTGCTCTCTAATTTGTGCAGCGCTCCACTAGCGGGCAGAATGGCGGCATGACGGCGAGTGCGGGGATCACGGCGCGGCAGCGGGCACGGGCCGAGCTGAGCAGCGAAATCAAGGCCGCCGCCCGGCGCCAGCTCGCGGTGGCCGGGGCGGACGGGCTGTCCCTGCGCGCGGTCGCCCGCGAGCTGGGCATGGTCTCCTCCGCCATCTACCGGTACTTCCCGAGCCGCGACGACCTGCTCACCGCGTTGATCATCGACGCGTACCACGCGATGGGCGACGCCGCCGAGTCCGCGTACCACGCGGCGCGCGACCCGCGGGCCCGGTGGCGCGCCGTGTGCCGCGCGGTACGGGACTGGGCCCGGGCACACCCGCGCGAATACGCGCTGCTGTACGGTTCGCCGGTGCCCGGGTACCACGCGCCACCGGACACAGTGGAGCCGGCCACCCGGGTCGCGCGGCTGCTACTGGAGACGGTTCGGGAAAGCTGGGCCGCCGGTACCCTCACCCCGCAGCCGGACGGGCCACAAGTGTCCGCCCGGCTGCGCGAACAGGCGACAGCACTGGCCGAACTGACCGCACCCGGGCTACCCGCACCCGTCATCGCCCGCGGCATCGTGGCCTGGACACAGTTGTACGGGATGATCAGCTTCGAACTGTTCGGCCATCTGGTCGGCAGCGTCGATCCGAGTGACGACTTCTTTCAGCACGCGACCGAACAGATGGCGGACCTGGTGGGTCTGCCTCGGCGCCGTACCGCCAAAACTGGGTAGATCCATGTTTTGCCTGTACACACGCGGTACGGCCGGAAGGCCATGGTCATTAGTCGCGCGATTCGCAGAAATCTGCCTACGTAGGTCATGTCACTCCGGGCCCGTGGGGGTTACCTTGTAACCCGCAATCCAGCAAGACCATCGCGCGCGACGAGGGTGATAGGTACATGGATCTACCTAGCTGGGCTCCCGAGAGCATCGACGTGACACGGCCCAGCGCTGCCCGGGTGTACGACTACATCCTGGGCGGCGCGCACAACTTCGCGGTCGACCGCGAACTCGGCGACGAACTGATCCGCCGCTCACCCGACGTCGCCGAGACCATGCGGGCCAACCGGGTGTTCCTGCGCCGCGCCGTGCGGTACCTGGCCGAGCAGGGCATCCGCCAGTTCCTGGACATCGGCTCCGGGGTGCCGACCGTGGGCAACGTCCACGAGATCGCGCAGCAGGTGTCGCCGGAGTCCACAGTGGTCTATGTGGACATGGACCCGGTTGCGGTGGCGCACAGCGAGGCGATCCTGGAGGGCAACGACCGGGCCGGCGTGATCTGCGCCGACATGCGGGAGCCGGAGCTGATCAAGTCGCGGGCCGCGGCCAGCGGTCTGATCGACTTCGCCGCACCGGTCGCCCTGCTGCTCGCCGGCGTCGTGCACTTCATCCCCGACTCGGACGACCCGGGCGGGCTGGTGGCGCAGCTGCGGGACCCGCTCGTCGCCGGCAGCTACCTCCTCGTCTCGCATACCACGTACGACGGGCAGCCGCCGGAGGTGGTGGCGGCGCAGCAGTTGGCCGCGCGTACCGCCACGCCGTTGTTCCCCCGGACCCACGCCGAGGTACTGTCCTATTTCGACGGTACCGAGCTGATCGATCCGGGACTGGTGTTCATACCGCTCTGGCGGCCCGATCCCGGGGAGGTCGTGGAGCATCCGGAACGGACATCCGCGTACGCCGGGGTCAGCAGTAAGCGCTGACGTGGGTACGCCGGTCGGCAGCGACGCCGTCGCACACGCCTGGGCCTCGGCCCTAGCGGCACACTGCCATGTCCCCATGGGACCCGTGGAGCTGGCGGAGCTGCTGCGCCCGCTGGCCGCCACCGTCCTCGACGTCGCCGCCGGATCCGAACCATCGGGGGTCGACGGCGGGGCCGCGCGGGAGGCGGGCGCGGAGCTGGTACGCGCCCACCTCACCGACGTGGCCGTGCTGCGCACCACGCTGACGGTACTGGCCGGGCAGCTGCCGGACGGTGGACCGTCCACTGTGGCCCTGGCCGCGCTCGCCGAGGGGTACGCCGCCGCGCTGCGGGACGTCACGCTGGTACAGCAGGAGCGGCTGGCCCGCGCCATCATCGGTACCCAGGCCCGCACCGAGCGCGCCGCCCGGGCGAGTGAGGCGCGGTTCCGGGCCATCTTCGCCGGTGCCGCGGTCGGTATCGGCATCTCCGACGACCACGGCCGCATCATCCAGGTGAACCAGGCCCTCGCCGACATGCTCGGGTACCCGGCGGACGAGATGCGCGGGCTGACCGTACCGGAGATGGCGCACCCCTCGGACCCGCCGCGCATGTGGGAGATGTACGCGCAGATGGCGCGCGGCGAGGTCGACCACGTACGGATGGAGAAGGCGTACTACCGCAAGGACCGCACCGTGGTGTGGACCGACCTGACCGTCTCGCTGATCCGCGACGAGTCCGGGGCGCCGCAGTTCAACGTGGCGATGATGGAGGACATCACCGACCGGCACAACCTCCAGGCCCGCCTGCGCCACCAGGCACTGCACGACCCGCTGACCGGGCTGCCGAACCGTACCCTCTTCGCGGACCGGCTGGCCGAGATCGTGCGCGGCGCCGACCACAACGACCGGGTCGGCGTCTGCTACCTGGACCTCGACGGCTTCAAGCGGATCAACGACACGCTCGGCCACGACGTGGGTGACCAACTGCTGGTGGCGCTCTCCGAGCGGCTGGGCGAGTGCGCGTCGTCGCGCGGGCATCTCGCCGCGCGGATGGGTGGCGACGAGTTCGTCATCCTGGTGGCGCGCTCCACCGGTACCGACGAATTGACCGCACTCGCGCAGGCCGCCCTGGCCGCGGTGGCCGCGCCGGTCAGCGTCGGCCCGCACCGGCTGCGCGTGTCGGCGAGCGTCGGCGTGGTGGAGCGGCCGGCCTACGGCGCGCAGTTCGCGGACATCCTCAAGGCCGCGGACGTGACACTGTACCGGGCCAAGGCGCAGGGCCGCGGGCGCTGGGCGGTCTACGACCCGTTCGCGGTGGCCGAGGAGGTGGCCCGCTACGAGCTGTCCGCGGCGCTGCCCGACGCGCTGGACCGCGGCGAGTTCTCGCTGGTGTACCAGCCGATCGTGGACCTGCCCGGGCGCCAGCTGCGCGGGCTGGAGGCGCTCGTGCGCTGGCAGCACCCGCGGCTGGGCCTGCTGACGCCGGACCGGTTCATCGGGCTGGCCGAGGAGACCGGGCTGATCGTGCCGCTGGGCCGGCAGGTGCTGCGCGAGGCGTGCCAGCAGGCCGCCGCGTGGCGCGCCCACTACCCGCGGCAGGACCTGTTCGTCAGCGTCAACATCGCCGCCGCGCAGACCCACGAACCGACACTCGTCACCGACGTGCACGAGACCCTCGCGCAGACCGGGCTGGACGCCTCGCAGCTGCAGCTGGAGCTGACCGAGAGCGCGCTGATGGCCAACTCCGGCGCGCCGCTGCAGGCGCTGCGGGCGCTGGCCGATTCGGGGGTACGCGTGGCGATCGACGACTTCGGCACCGGATACTCCAACCTGGCGTACCTGCGCAGCCTGCCGGTACACGCGCTGAAGTTGCCGCAGCCGCTGATCGACGGCCTGCGCGAGCCCAGCTCACCGCCCGATGTGGACGAACGCATCGTGGATGCCTTGGTGCGACTCGCCCACGCGATCGAGTTGACCGTGACCGCCGAGGGCGTGGAGACCCGGGCGCAGGCCGAGCGGTTGACGCTGCTGGGCTGCGACAGCGCTCAGGGCTGGTACATCGGGCCGCCGCGCAGCGCGCCCGATCTGGCTCAGGTGCTGGGGGCGTAGCGGGTGCCGCGGGTGAGGAACCCGGCGACTACAGATTTCTGATTGGCAACAACGGCACCGGCGCGCCCGGACGGGGTTCCCGCCCGGTCGCCCGCGTCGATACCCTCGGCCGCGTGACCGAGGTGGACGACCGGCCGACCGCCGTGCTGGGGCTCGCGCCGCCAGGCGCTCCGCCC
>DATEJJ010001015.1:0-5985 GCA_035278125.1 Rugosimonospora sp. | reverse complement strand
CCTTCTTCGGCGTGCTGGTGGCGCTGATGACCCTGATCGCGGCGACCGCCGGCTTCTACTACGGGAACGAGCGGCGCGGCCCGGGTTAGTGCGACTCGCGACTGACCCGGTGGCCGCTCGCGCCGACCAGGAAATCCAGGTCCACCCCCCGATCCGCCTGCAGCACGTGGTCGATGTACAGCCGCTCCCAGCCGCGCACCGGTGCGGCCGCCGCGGCCAGGGTGGCCGCGTCCGGCGCCCGCCGGGCCAGCTCGTCCGGGGGCAGGTCCAGGTCCAGCCGCCGGGCGGGTACGTCCAGCACCACCGGATCCCCGTCCCGTACCAGGGCGAGCGGTCCGCCGGCCGCCGCCTCGGGCGCCACGTGCAGCACCACCGTCCCGTACGCCGTGCCGCTCATCCGCGCGTCGCTGACCCGCACCATGTCCCGTACCCCCGCCGCCAGCAGCTTGGCCGGCAGCGGCAGGTTGCCCACCTCCGGCATGCCCGGGTACCCGCGCGGGCCGCAGCCGCGCAGCACCAGCACGCTGTCCTCGTCCACGTCCAGGTCCGGATCGTCCAGCCGGGCGTGCAGGTCCTCGATGCTGTGGAAGACCACCGCCCTCCCCCGGTGGCGGAGCAGGTGCGGCGAGGCGGCGGCCGGCTTGACCACCGCACCGTCCGGCGCCAGGTTGCCGCGCAGCACCGCGATGCCGGCCGCGTCCCGCAGCGGTGACTCGCGCGGGCGGATCACCTCCCCGTCCCAGATCCGCGCGTCGGCGAGACTGTCCACAAGGGACGCACCGGTGACCGTACGCGCGTCCGGGTCGAGCAGGTCGGCCACCTCGCGCAGCACGGCGAGCAGGCCGCCCGCACGGTGGAAGTCGTCCATCAGGTGCTGGCCCGCCGGCTGCAGGTCCACCAGTAGCGGCACCGGCGCGCCCAGCCGGTCGAAGTCGTCGAGGGACAGCGGGACGCCCAGCCGTCCCGCGATGGCGAGCAGGTGCAGCACCGCGTTGGTGGAGCCGCCGATCGCGGCCAGCGCCACGATCGCGTTGTGGAACGAGCCGGCGGTGAGCACCTGGCTGGGGCGGCGCTCGGCGTCCACCAGTTCGACCGCGAGCCGCCCGGTCTCGTGCGCCCGGGCCAGCAGCCGGCTGTCCGGCGCCGGGGTGCCGGCGGTACCCGGGATGGTCATGCCCAGCGCCTCGGCCATGCAGGCCATGGTGGACGCGGTACCCATCGTGTTGCAGTGGCCCCGGCTGCGGATCATCGCGGACTCCGAGCGCAGGAACGCCTCGGCCGGCAACTGCCCGGCGCGTACCTCCTCGGACAGGCGCCACACGTCGGTGCCGCAGCCCAGCGGTACGCCCCGGAAGTGCCCGGAGAGCATCGGCCCGCCCGGTACCACCACCGCCGGCAGGTCCACCGAGGCCGCCGCCATCAACAGCGCCGGTATCGTCTTGTCGCAGCCGCCCAGCAGCACCACCCCGTCGATCGGGTTGGCCCGCAGCATCTCCTCGATCGCCATCGCGGCCAGGTTGCGCCACAGCATCGCGGTCGGGCGTACCAGCGTCTCGCCCAGCGACATGGCGGGCAGGTTCAGCGGCACGCCACCCGCCTCCCAGACGCCCTGCTTCACGCTGGCGGCCACCTCGTCGAGGTGCGCGTTGCAGGGGGTCAGGTCGGACGCGGTGTTCGCGATCGCGATGTGCGGCCGGCCGTCGAACGCGTGCTCGGGCAGGCCGCGCCGCATCCACGCGCGGTGGATGTACCCGTCCCGGTCCGCGGCGCCGTACCACTCCTGACTGCGGCGTATCACCATGCTCCACCCACTACGATCGGCGTTGTGGCTCACGGTACGCGCTCGCCCCGCGGATGAAGGCGTTCGTGGTCACCGGCCCGCGCCGGGCGGAGGTGCGCGAGGTACCGCCGCCGGTCGCCGGCCCGGGTCAGGTGGTGGTGGACATCGCCCGGGTGGGCGTCTGCGGTACCGACGTCGAGTTCTTCACCGGCGAGATGGCGTACCTGCACCAGGGGCACGCCCGGTACCCGGTGCGGCTGGGGCACGAGTGGTGCGGCACGGTACGCGCGCTCGGCCCGGGCGTGGACGCGGGCTGGCTGGGCCGGTGGGTCACCGGTGACACGATGCTCGGCTGCCGGGCCTGCGACCGCTGCCGGGCCGGCCGGCAGCACCTGTGCGAGCGGCGGCACGAGATCGGCATCCGGGGCGGCTGGCCGGGTGCGCTCGCCGAGCGGCTGCCAGTACCGGTGACCGCCCTGCACCCGCTGCCGGACGGCGTGGACGCGGTGGCCGGCGCCCTGGTGGAGCCGGGCGGCAACGCACTGCGCGCGGTCGACGCAGCGGTCCCCTGGCCCCGCTGTCGGGTGCTGGTCTGGGGTTCGGGGACGATCGGGCTGCTGGCCGCGCTGTTCGCGATCGTCCACCCGGGAGTGTCGCGGGTGGACGTTGCCGGGCGGGACGAGCCGACCCTGCGGCTGGCCCGGGAGCTGGGCGTACCCGGAGTGTGGCGGGCGGACGACCTGCCCCGGGAGCGGTACGACGCCGTCATCGACGCCACCAACTCCGCGGCTGTACCGGCGGCAGCCCTGGACCTGGTGGAGCCGGGCGGGCGGATCGTCTACATCGGACTGTCCGGCGAGCCGAGCCTGGTGGACACGCGGGCGCTGGTGCTCAAGGACGTGACCGCGGTCGGCGTACTCAGCGCCTCCCCCGGCCTGGCCGGCGCGATCGAGGCGTACGCGTCCGGCCGGGTGGACCCGCGCCCGCTGGTCGCCGCCACCGTCGGGCTGGACGAGGTGGCGGCGGTACTGGCCGGGTGGCGCCCACCCGGCGCCGGCCCCGGCCCGAAGGTCCAGGTCGACCCGTCAGTGCTTGGGTGAGCGCCGCGGGAACGGGAACGGGAAGGGGAACGGGTTGCCCGGCTGCGGGTTGGTCGACGGCGACGGTGCCGCCGCGCCCCGCCCGCCGAACGCCATCGAGTGCGGCGGCCGGGCGAAGCCGATGGACTGCTTGCCCTGCATGTAGTCGTGCATCGTCCACGCCACCGCCACGTTGACCACGTCCGCGTGCGGGTCCCGGCCACCGAGGTCCGAGCGCAGCCGGCTGGTCTGCGCCCAGTCCGGGTTGGCCACGATGCCGGCCACCGCCTCCTGCCGGGTGGTCAGGATCAGCGCCGCGGTCTGGTTACCGTCGGTGGTGCCGGTCTTGCCGGCCAGCGGCCTGTCCACGATGCCGTGGATGTTCGCCGCGGTGGCGCCGTCGCACTGCCCGTAGGTGGACTGGTCGCCGATCGGGCAGCGCAGCGCGTCGATGGCCGCGTGCGCGATGTCCGGGTCCACCGCCTGGTGGCAGCGCGGGTTCGCCACGTCCAGCGCGTTCCCGTCGAGGTCCTTGATGGAGACGACCGGGATCGGCTCGCAGTACTTGCCGTCGGCGGCCAGGCTGGCGTACGCGTTGGCCATGTCCAGCGGGGTGGCGGCGGAGACGCCGAGGGTGAACGCGCCCCAGCCGGAGGCGTTGTTGGCCAGCTTCGCGTCGTTCGGCGCGCGGAACTGGATGCCCAGCGTCTCGGCCGCGTTGACCGCGTTCTGCGCCCCGGCCAGCTCCTCCATGGGTACCCAGTAGGTGTTCACCGAGCGGCCCAGCCCGGACCACATGTTGCGCCGGCCGTCCATCCAGCTCGGGTTGGCGTTCTGCGGGCAGTAGTGCGGGCCGTTGCACGCGGCCGGATCGTTCGGGTCGATGATGTACTTCGACACGTACGGGGACGTCGCGTTGATGGCGTAGTCCAGCTCGTAGCCCTTCTGCAGGGCGGCGACCATGGTGAACACCTTGAACGACGAGCCGAACTGGTACCCGGCGATGTCGCCGCCGCCGGACAGCAGCGGGTTGGTGGTATTCGGGTAGGTGCCCTTCTGGCCCTGCTTGTCGGGGTTCTCGTTGGGCATGTTGTGGCTCGTGTCGTTGCTGTAGTTGCGGTTGGTCGCAAGCAGGTTGATCCGCCCGGTGCCGGGCTGGACGCCGGCCAGCATCAGCGCGGTCGGGTTGCCGGTGTGGTCGTACTTCTCCACGTTGCGCTTGGCCGACGCCTCGGCGTCCTTGTCCAGCGACGTGACGATCGTGTACCCGCCGCCCTTGAGCCGGCGTTCCCGCTCGTACTGGTCGGCGCCGAACGCGGGCTGCTGCAGCCACCAGCGGTAGAACACGTCGCAGAAGAAGCCCCAGCTGTTGTTGGTGACCGAGACGCAGCCGTTCGGGCTGGTCTTGCCGACGAGCTTGAGCGGCTCCTGGATCGCCTGCTGCCGCTGCGCATCGGTGATGTAGCCCATCTTCACCATGTTGGTGAGCACGTGGTTGTTCCGGCGGTCCAGCGCCTGCGCCCGCCCGTCGGTCGTCATCGGGTCGTAAGCGCTCGGCGCCTTCACCAGGCCGGCCAGCAGCGCCGCCTCGCCCAGGGTCAGGTCGCTGGGCGCCTTGCCGAAGTAGATCTCGGCCGCGGCGTAGATGCCGTACGCGTTGTTGCCGAACGGTGCCAGGTTGAGGTACCGCTCCAGGATCTGCTCCTTGGTGAGCTGCTTCTCCACGGCCAGCGCGTACCGCATCTCCCGGATCTTCCGGGCGGTGCTGTCGACCGTCGCGTCCACCGACTGCTGCGGCGTGGTGGCCGAGTACTCCAGGGCCTGGCGCACGTACTGCATGGTCAGCGTGGAGGCGCCCTGCGCCGTCTCGCCGGACTGGCGGTTGACCACCCAGGCCCGCGCGACCGACTTGATGTCCACGCCGTGGTGCTGGTAGAAGCGCATGTCCTCGGCGGCCACCAGGGCCTCGCGCATCACCGGTGCGACGTCGGCGATCGGGATGATCTTCCGGTTCTCGTCGTAGAAGGTGGAGATCAGCGTCTTGCCGTCCGACGCGTACACGTAGGTGACCTGCGGCAACTGCGGCATGCTGAGCACGGTCGGGAGGCTGTCGAACTGGTCCGCGCCGGCCTTGGCCACCAATCCGGGCAGCGCGACGGCCGGGAACACGGCCGCCGCCACCATCACGCCGGAGAGCAGGCCGCAGACGATCAGCGCGGCGGCGTTGAACAGCAGACCGTGGTCGCGCCTGCGCTTGAGTGCGGGGCGGAAACGCGCCATCGGGTTACTCATTTCCCTGGCGGACAGTGACTTCGGTACCCGAAAGATAACTCGGGTCAGCTACCGGCGCAGCCCCGGTCGGGCCGGCTTCAACGGGCCGTTCCTCCACAGTGGCCGCCCCGCTCAGGCCGGACGAAGACGCAGCGCGGTCCAGGTCTCGTCCAGCGCCACCTGGCGGACCGGCTGCACACCCCGCGACTCCAGCGCCTCACGCAGCGTGTCGCGGTTCAGGTCGGTGCCCAGCTTGCCGGCCTTGGGGTAGGCGATCCAGGCCAGCTTGTCGGCCCGGCCCGCGGCGACCGCAGCGGTACCCGCCTGGTCGATCTCGGCCCGGGTGCGGACGAACGCGATGACCGCATCCGCTGCCTCCGGCGACTTCGCGGCCGGATTGTCCGCCGCACTGATCCGGGGCGTGCCACTCGCGTCACCCACCGTGGCAATCCGTTGGCCCGGTTTGATCTGGAGCTTCGCGATCAGTTCCACGCGGGCCAGTATGCCCCTCGTACCCGCAGATGCCAGCCCCCCGATCGACATTGCTTCGCGTCAGACCAGGCCGCGGCGGGCGGTCTCGGCGCCGGCCTGGAACCGGCTCACCGCGCCCAGCCTGGTCAGCAGGGTGGAGATGCGCCGCCGGGCGGTACGCATGCTGACGCCGAGTTGCCGCGCGATCGCCTCGTCCTTCAGCCCGGTGCCGAGCAGCCGCAGCGTCTCGTGCTCGGCGGCGGACAGCCCCTCGCCGTCGATACCGCGGTTGGACCACATCGGGTGGCCGCGTTCCAGTAGTCCTCGAACGGCTCGACCAGCGCGTCCAGCAGGCTCGACGGGTGCACCAGGGCCACGCCCTCG
>DATEJJ010001014.1:0-7625 GCA_035278125.1 Rugosimonospora sp. | reverse complement strand
CCGGGCCGGCGACGGGGCCGAGCACCTCGGCCAGCGCCACCCCGGTCCGGGTCGGCGCCTTGGCCACCTCGCCCGGCACGTCCACCCGACCGTGGTACGCGGCCGTGAGCAGCAGCGGTACCACCGTCACCGCGGGCTCGGCCACGTCGGCCAGCGCGGCCGGCAGGCGTGGCCCAGCGAAGTCGAGGAATGCTGCCGCGACCGGCGGGCCACCCCGGGCCGCACCCACCGCCCGGGTCAGAGCCCAGGTGGAGCGGGCGGCCCGCGGATCGCGGCTGCCGTGCGCGACGAGTACCAGTGGTGTCACGCGGAGTGGATACCACATTCCGTCTTGTCGAACATGGGCCAGCGCCCGGCGCGCGGGTCCTCGCCCGGCGCGGTACGGCGGGTGCACGGCCAGCAGCCCACCGAGGCGTACCCCTTCTGGATCAACTCGTTGACCGGTACGTCGTGCTCGGCGATGTACGCCTGCACGTCCGCCTCGGTCCAGTACGCCAGCGGCGCAACTTTCACCTTGCCGCGGCTCGCCTCGAAGCCCACCACCGGCGTGTTCGCCCGGCTCGGCCCCTCGTCCCGGCGCAGGCCCGCGGCCCACGCGTCGTACGGCGCCAGCGCCCGCTCCAGCGGCTCCACCTTTCGCAGGTAGCAGCACTCGTCCGGCTGCCGGTCGAACAGGCGCGGGCCGTACAGGCCGTCCTGCTGCCCGACGGTCTGGCGCGGCCGGACGGACTTCACCACCACCGGCATCGTGGCCGCCACCGTGTCCCGCACCCGCAGCGTCTCCGCGAAGTGCAGGCCCGTATCCAGGAACACCACTTCGATGCCCGGCGCCACCCTGGACACCACGTGGATCAGCACCGCGTCCGCGAACGAACTCGTCACGCAGAACCGCTCGCCGAACGTCTCCAGGGACCACTCGACGATCTTCTCGGCGGGCTGCCGGTCCAGTTCGACTCCGGCCCGCACGGCGATCTCGCGCAGCTCCGCGGTCGTGTACCTGCTCGCGCTTCTCGACGTAGCCAACATGGTCATGTCTTCACCACCAGTCCGAGAAACTTCAGGGAGAACACGCGCGTGCAGGACCGGCACTCCCACTCGCCGTGCTTGTCGCCGTGTGGTCGCAGATCTTCCTCACCGCAGTACGGGCAGTGCTGCGGCGATACTCGCTCGCTCATGCCGCCCCCTCGCATGCATGCGACGGAGGGGCCGGCCTGAGCATGCCCGCCAGGCGCTCGCGCAAGCGCTCGCTCACCTCAAAGCCCCCTCATCAGCCCGGATCACCCAGTTCGCGAAGGACTCGCCGTCGTTCCGACCGGCCGCGTACCGCCGGGCCAGGCGCTCCACGTAGTCGGACAGGTCCGCCGCGGTCGTCTTGAGGCCGCGCAGCTTGCGCCCGAAGCCGGCGGTCTGCCCCTCCCCCATGGCCAGGCCACCCCCGAGGTGTACCTGGAAGCCCTCCACCATCTCACCGCCCGGCCCCGGTACCAGCTGCCCCTTGAGGCCGATGTCCGCCACCTGGGTACGCGCGCACGCGTTCGGGCAGCCGTTGATGTTGATCGAGATGTCCACGTCCAGGTCGGCCAGGCGCTTCTCCATCTCGGCCACCAGCTCGACGGCGCGCGCCTTGGTCTCGACGATGGCCAACTTGCAGAACTCGATGCCGGTGCACGCCATGGTGGAGCGCCGCCAGCTGGACGGCTCCGCCTCCAGGCCGATCCCCCGCAGCGCGGCGATCAGGCTGTCCACCCGGTCCGGGTGCACGTCGAGTACCAGCAGCTTCTGGTGCGCGGTGGTGCGTACCCGGCCGCTGCCGTGGGCCTCGGCCACGTCGGCGAGCTGAGCCAGCATGGTGCCGCTGACCCGGCCGGCGATCGGCGCCACACCCACGTAGTAGTTGCCGTCGCGCTGCTTGTGCACGCCCACGTGGTCGTACGGGCGCCCGGGCAGTACCGGCGGCGGGCCGTCGACCAGCCGGCGGTGCAGGTACTCGGTCTCCATGACCTCGCGGAAGCGCGCCACGCCCCAGTCCGCGACGAGGAACTTGAGCCGGGCGCGGCTGCGCAGCCGCCGGTACCCGTAGTCGCGGAAGATGCTCACCACCGCGAGCCACACCTCGGGTACCTCGGCCAGCGGCACCCAGGCGCCCAGCCGCTGGGCCAGCATCGGGTTGGTGGACAGCCCGCCGCCAACCCAGACGTCGAAGCCGGGGCCGTGCTCCGGGTGCTCCACGCCCACGAACGAGATGTCGTTGGCCTCGTAGGGCAGGTCCGGCAGCCAGCCGATGGAGGACTTGAACTTGCGCGGCAGGTTGGACAGGCTCGGGTCGCCGATGAACCGCTGCTCGATCTCGCGGATCGCCGGGGTGGCGTCGATCACCTCTTCGTCGGCGATGCCGGCGATCGGGCTGCCCAGGATCACCCGGGGGCAGTCGCCGCACGCCTCGGTGGTGGACAGGCCCACCCCTTCGAGCTCCCGCCAGATCTGCGGCATGTTCTCGATCTCTATCCAGTGCAGCTGGATGTTCTGCCGGTCGGTCACGTCCGCGGTGTCCCGGCCGTACGCCTGGGAGACGTGCGCGATCGCGCGCAACTGAGCCAGGTCGAGCTGGCCGGAGTCGACCCGTACCCGCAGCATGAAGTACTCGTCGTCCAGCTCTTCGGGCTCGAGTACCGCGGTCCGCCCGCCGTCGATCCCGGGGCGGCGCTGCGTGTACAGGCCGTACCAGCGGAAACGCCCGCGCAGGTCGGCCGGGTCGATGCTGGCGAAGCCGCGGACCGCGTAGATCGTCTCGATCCGCTGGCGTACGTGCAGCGGGTTGTCGTCCTTCTTGGTGCGCTCGTTCGGGTTCAGCGGCTCCCGGTGCCCGAGCGCCCACTGACCCTCACCCCGCGGCCGGCGCGCGGGCGCGGCAGCGCGGGCCTTGGTGCTGTCTGCCTCGACGGTCGTCACCGTCATCGGGCATCCTCCTGGTCAAGGGGGCGCGCGACGGGCATCGGTCCTGCGGACCGCGGCCGGTGACGGCGATGTCAGAAGAGACCGGCGCTCGCGCGCGCCCAACGCATGGAAAGGTGGGCGAAGTCAGCGAGCCGGACACATGGCGCTGCGCACGCGGCCGTAGTCGACGTGGCGGCGGGCCACGAAGCGACGGTGCACAGCGGACATCATGTGTTACAGGATTCCACACCGCGGGCCAGGTAACCAGCGTGGTAGAGGCCACTCCCGAGGACTGAGAACTGGCCATATGAACGGAATGTTTCCGACGCTCGCGGGGTTGCGCCGGAGCCGGATCGTCCTGGGCAGTCTAATCTGCTGCGGTATGAGCGATGTTGCCACGGTGGCCACTGGGGCTCCGGAGGCGGCGGACGAGCGTGGACCCGGGCCGGTGCCCAAGCTGGCGGACAGCCGCGCCCGGCGGCTGTACTGGCTCTGGCCGGCTCTGCTGACGCTGGTCTACGGGTTGTGGGGCATCCGTACCCCAGCGCTGTGGGCCGACGAGCTGGCCACCTGGGGCGCGGTGCGGCTGTCCTGGGGCGGGCTCTACCGGCTGTGCGGCAACGTGGACGCGGTCGTCGCGCCGTACTACACGCTCGTGAAGGTCTGGACCTCGATCGCCGGCAGCTCGACGGTGGCGCTGCGGCTCCCCTCGGTCGGCGCGATGACCCTGGCCGCGGCCCTCGTCGCGGTGCTCGGGGCGCAGGTCGACGCCGGCCGGCCGGACCGGGCGAGGCGGACCGGGCTGATCGCCGGGCTCGCGTTCGCGGTGATCCCCACCACGTCCCGGTACGCGCAGGAGGCGCGGCCGTACGCGTTCGCCATCCTCTTCGCCGTGCTGGCCACGCTGCTGCTGGTACGGCTGGTGCAGCGCCCCTCGGCCGGCCGGTGCGCGCTCTACGCGCTGGCCATCCTCGGGCTGGGCGCGTTCCACCTGATGGCGCTGCTGCTCCTGCTGGCGCACCCGGTACTCGCCTGGCGGCGGGCCGCACGGGCGTGGGCGGTCAGCGCCGCGGCCGGCGTGCTGCCGCTGCTCCCGCTGGCCTTCATCGGGTACCGGCAGAGCGGGCAGATCTCGTGGATCCCGAGGGCCAACTGGCGGGTACTGCTCAGCGCGCCGGACACGCTGTTCATCGTCGGGGTGGTGGCCGGGTTCGTCATCGTGCTCGGCCTGCTCGCGTTCTCCCGGCGGCGCGAGGTGCTGCTGCTGGTGGCGTGGGCGCTGGTACCGGTGCTGGTGCTGTACGCGGTCGCCAAGGTGACGCCGCTGTTCTGGCCGCGGTACCTGCTCTACACGGTGCCGGCCTGGGTGCTGCTCGCCGCGCTGACGCTCACCCGGCTGACCCTGCGGCGGGCGGTGGCGGTACTGGTCGCGCTGGTGCTGGTCAGCGACCCGGCCCAGTACGCCCTGCGCGCCTCGGACGGGCACAGCCACGCGGACAAGAGCGCGGGCAGCATCATCCGGGTCAACGAGCGGCCCGGGGACGGGATCGCGTACAAGCTCGACGACCAGCCCGAGCCCTGGGAGGGGCGGGACCTGGTCGCCAAGTACGTGCCGGCGGACCGGCAGCCGCGCGACGTGTTCGCGGTCACCCCGCAGCGTACGGACGGGCACCTGCTCGCGACCGAGTGCGCCGACCTGACCGCCTGCCTGGACCGGGCTGACCCGCCACGCATGTGGATCATCCGGTTCGGCACCCAGACCGATCCGCTCTTCACCATCGGCAGGACCAAGGAGAACCTGCTCCGCAGCCGGTACCGGCTGGTGCAGCTGTGGCTGGTCAGGGGCTTGACTGTCGCCCTGTACGCACGCGGCTGACCTGCGCCAGCGGTACCACCAGCTCCGCCTCGGTACCGCCCTCGGGGCGGGTGTGCAGCTCGATCGTGCCGCGCAGCTCCCCGGCCACCAGGGTGCGGACGATCTGCAGCCCGAGCCGGTCGCTGGCCACCAGGTCGAAGTCGTCCGGCAGCCCCTTGCCGGTGTCCGCCACCCGGACCCGCAGGCTGCGCGAGCTGCGCTGGACGCACACCGTGACCTGCCCGCCGTCGCCCGGCTTGAAGCCGTGCTCGACCGCGTTGAGCAGCAGCTCGTTCAGCACCATGACCAGCGGCGTGGCGATCTCCGCGGGCAGTACGCCGAAGGTGCCGTCCCGCCCGATGCGCACCTGCGAGTCGGGCGCGGCCACCTCGGCGGCGGCCACCGAGACCCGGTCCACGATCCCGTCGAACTCGACCGCCTCGTCGCTGGACATGGACAGCGTCTCGTGCACCAGTGCGATCGAGGCCACCCGGCGTACCGACTCCTCCAGCGCCTCGCGCGCCGCCGGCGCCCGCCGGGCCTGCAGGCGCAGCAGCGCGGCCACGGTCTGCAGGTTGTTCTTCACCCGGTGGTGGATCTCCCGGATGGTGGCGTCCTTGGTGATCAGTGCCCGGTCCCGGCGCCGTACCTCGGTCACGTCGCGGACCAGCACCAGCGCGCCGATCGGCACACCCGCCGGTACCAGCGGCAGCGCGCGCATCAGCACCGAGGCGCCCCGCGCGCTGATCTCCCGGCGCGGCGGACCCTCCCCGCGCAGCGCGGTGAGGATCCCGTTGCTCACCTCGGTGCCCTCCAGCGGGTCGTCGGCCAGCCGCTTGGTCAACGCGGCCAGGTCCTCGCCGACCAGGTGGGCGGGGGTACCCATGCGCCGGTACGCGGACTGCGCGTTGGGGCTGGCGTAGGTGACCTTGCCGCTGGCGTCCAGCCGGATCAGCCCGTCCCCGACCCGGGGGGTGTGGATGATCTCGCCCGGGTGGCGCCGGGTCGGGAAGGTCCCGTCGGCGACCATCTGGGCCAGGTCGTCCGCGGTGGTCAGGTAGTTCAGCTCCAGCTGGCTGGGGGTACGCGCGGTGGACAGGTTGGTGTCGCGCCCGATCACCGCGATCACCTGGCTCCGGCCCAGCCGGCGTACCGGGATCGCCTCGTGCCGGGCCGGGGTGTCGCCGTACCAGACCGGGTCGCCCTCCCGCCAGATCCGGCCCTGGGTACGGGCCACGTGCAGGTGGGCCACCTCCGGGCCACCGGAGACCCGGCCCACCTGGTCGTCCTGGTACGCCGTGGGTGCCGTGGTGGGTCGTACCTGCGCCACGCACAGGAAGTCGTTGCCGCCCGCCACCGGTACCCACATCAGCAGGTCGGCGAAGGACAGGTCGGAGATCAGTTGCCAGTCGCCGGCCACCCGGTGCAGGTGTTCGACGTCGGCAGGGTCGAAGGAGGTGTGCTCCTCCAGCAGGTCGCGCAGCGTGGACACGCAACCAGCCTGCCATGCGGTTGTTACCGGACAGGAGGTAGCGTGCCGGGGATGCACGGATTGCGCGCGGTGGGTACGGCCGCGACCGCCCTGGCCGTGGTGCTGTCCGGGGCCGGCTGCGGCTTCCTCGGCGCGTCGAACGTGAGCCACACCAAGCCCAACGGGTTCGTGCTGCGCGGGCACGTGACGGTACCGCTGCCCGCCGGGCAGGCCGGGCCGGCCGGCAGCCCGTGCACGGCGGGGAGCGTGGGCGTGGGTACCACCGTGACCGTGACCGACCCGGCCGGCAAGAAGATCGCGACCGGCGCGCTGGGCGCGGGCGTGGTCGCGCTGGCCGCGTCCTCGGGCGCCTCGCCGGCGGCCGAGGCGAACTGCGACTTCCCGTTCCAGATCCGCGCGGTACCCGGCGGGGTCACCAGCTACGGCATCGCGATCGGGGACCGGCCGCCGCAGACGTTCCCGGCCGAGAACCTGCACCAGGACCAGGCCGCGGTGATCACGCTCAGCGGGTGACGGTCACCTTCTTCAGGCCGCGCGGCGCGTCCGGGTCGTGGCCGCGCTCCAGCGCCAGGGCCAGCGCGAGCCGCTGGAGTGGCAGCACGTCCAGCAGCGGCGCGTACCGCTCGTCGACGCGCGGGGTGGGCAGCCGGAGCTGGGCACCGTCCACATCGGACGGACCGACCGCGACCACGTCGGCCCGGCGCTCACCGAGCTTCGCGAGCACCTCGCGCATGGCGTGGCCACCCGGCCCGTCCCCGACCACGGCGAGCACCGGCACGTCCGGGTCGGCCATGGCCAGCGGGCCGTGCAGCAGGTCGGCGCCGGAGAAGGCGAGCGCGGCCAGGTACGAGGTCTCCATCAGCTTGAGCGCGGTCTCCCGGGCGGTCGGGTAGGCGTACCCCCGGCCAGTGGTGACCACCCGGGCGGCGAACCGGTACCGGGGCGCCAGCTCCTGGGCGGTCGGGTCCGCGAGCACGCCGGCGGCGAGCCCGGGCAGCTCCGCCAGGGCGGTGCGCTCCCCCGGGTCGAGAGCGCCGTTCCCGGCCCGTACCCCCTCAATGAACATGAGCAGGGCCAGCAGCTCGGCCGTGTAGGTCTTGGTCGCGGCGACCGCCCGCTCGTGGCCGGCGGCCACGTCGATGTGCAGCTCGGCGGCCTGGGCCAGTGGCGATCCCGGGTTGTTCGTCACGGCCAGGGTGCGCGCGCCGCTGGCCCGCGCCTGGGCGACGACCTCGACCAGGTCCGGCGAGCCGCCGCTCTGGCTCACCCCGACCACCAGGGCCCCGGAGAGGTCGGGGCGGGCGCCGTACACGGTGACCGCCGACGGGCTGGCCAGGCCGGCCG
>DATEJJ010001013.1:0-3739 GCA_035278125.1 Rugosimonospora sp. | reverse complement strand
CGGGAGCGGCTGGGCGCGCACACCCGGGCCTGCTCCCGGTGCGGGCCGGCGAGCGCGGTGCTGGCCGAACCGGAGCGGCAGCTCGCCGGCCTGCCGCTGATCCCGCCGCCGCCCTACCTGGTCGACGTGGTGCCCGACGTGGTCGGCACCCACCCGCGGCACGGCACACCGTTCGAGGCGCCGCCGCTCGGGCAGCGGCACCGGCTGCTCGGCAAGCCCGTGGTCGCCGCGCTGGCCGTGCTCCTCCTGGTCGCCTGCGTCGAACTGGCCGTGGTCTTCGCCACCCGCGCTGACGGGCAGCCGTCCACCGTGGTGCTGGAGGCGCCCCAGCCGGCGGTCGTGAACTCGCCCGCCTCGCCGTACCAGACGCTGTTCGCACCGCAGCCGCCGCTCACGAACGCCAGCCCGCCGCCGTTCAGCCGCCTGGTTCCGGCGGTACCCACGCTGGTGTCCGCGCTCGACTTCGGGCCGATCGACCAGCACAGCCGGGTACTGGGGCGGGACAACGGGCAGAGCGTCAAGTACGGCGACCGGTCGGTCTGGATCTTCGACGACACGCAGCTGCACGACCCGATCGGCTTCCTGAACAACTCGGGCGCGGTCACCACCGACCTGAACGCCGCGGACGGCATCACGGTCACGTCGAGCAACCCGTTCGACCTGAACACCGGCAAGGGCCCGACCGAGTTGGTCACGCTCAGCCCGGCCGAGGCCGCGTTCGAGCGGATACACGGTGCGCCCGGGCACTGCGCCGGCTCCTCCGACCGGTACTGCGGCATCCGGTTCGCGATGTGGCCCGGTCCGGTCGTCGCCGACCCGGCCCGGCACCGGCTGCTCGTCTTCTACCACAAGCTGTGCCGCTTCGGCGTGGGCGGCATGCCCTGCTCCGGTGCGTACGGCCAGTCGATCGGCTCGGGCGTGGCCGCGCTGGACATGAGCACCGGCGCGATCACCCGGCTGACCGCAGAGCTGCCCCGCCCCATCGCGAGCCCCGAGGGCGCCGACCCGTCCATGTTCTTCCCGCCGCAGGACGAGTTCTACTCCGGCGCGCTGGCCATCGGCGACACGGCCTACGTGTACGGCAACTGCAAGGTCACGTGCCAGCTGGCCCGGGTACCGATGGGCCAGATCACCGACCGCGCCCAGTGGCAGTTCTACGCGGGGCGGGACGCCACCGGAGCGGCACTGTGGTCGAGCCGCCCGACCGCAGCCGTCGGTACCCTCGTGAAGGGCGTCGCCGGCAACAGCGTCCTGTACGCGCCCGCGCTGCACGGGTTCCTGAACATCTACATGCCGTGGGCCACCAACACCGTCATGTTCCAGATCGGCGGCTCCCCGTACGGGCCGTGGTCCACGCCGTACCCCCTCACCCAGACGCCGGCCCCCGCGGAGAAGCCCAACTACGCGGCATTCGCGCACGTCGAGTACGCCGAGCAGAACGGCCTCGTCCAGTACGTGACGTATTACCAGCCCTCGTCCGGCAAGGTCAACCTGCTCAGAATCACCTTCCAACCCGGCTGACCCAACCGTCCACTGTAGACGCACTGGTCGCCCGTACCGGCCCTTCCTCCGGTCGCGACCTGGCCGACCGGCCCACTGCCGGCCGACGTTCGGGCCGCCCGGTTGCCGACCATCGCAGGAGGAACAGCCTGCTGTGCAGCGGTTACTGTGGCCGCGGAGCACTGGAAGGAAACACAACAGATGACCAGGTATGTCGGGCACTACGCACCCCGGATGCTGACCACGCTGGTCGGCCTCCTCATCGTGCTGACGCTGGTGCCCGCCGCCGCCGCGTTCGTGCCCTGGCAGGCGCTGACGCTCATCATGGTCGCCACCGTGGGCCTGACCCTGTCGATTTTCGCCCACAACCGCCACCTCTGCGAGCGGTGCGTGTCCGGCATGCCGCTCGACGCCTCCGCCGTGGCCGCCCGGTACGGCCTACGATTCCGGGCAGCGCACCTGTTCGAACGCAAACTGCTCGCGCTCGGCTATCTGGCCACTGTGGTCGGATCCGCCATCCTCTCCGCAAACCCCGCGGGCCGGTACGCGTGGGCGCTCTCCCAGGCGTCCCTCGTGTACCTGCTCCTCGTCTACGTCACGCACCAGCGGCTGCAACCGTGGTGCCCGTACTGCGGGAACGGCGGCGAGGAAAACACCACACCCTCCACACCGTCCCCTCTCTCCACACAGATCTGAACCCTTTGTGTTGACGTCGATACGCAGGGCTCAACCACTCGCTAGAGCCGTACCGAGCTTGGTAGTCTGCCGCCTACCACGGGTGGCTCAAGGACCACGGCCTGCGGTGACAACGACATTGCCGACGGCCGGGCCAGGCACGGCATATTGACGTTACGCACGGAGGCATGTTGTGAGTGACAGTGGAATGAAGGGCCGTGTCAGAGGACTACTAGGTGTGCCCTCACCCGGGGCCGAACCTTTGGAGATCGATATTCCCGCCGAAGTTGGCGCCCAGCACCAAGCCCTGCAGGTGCTGACCCTGGCGCAGAAGACCGCAGACGACCACGTCGCCAACGCCCGCCGCCAGGCGGACAAGATCTGTGCGGATGCCCGCATCTCGGCTGAGCAGATCGTCCGCGACGCGCAGGCGCACGCGGAGCGGCTGCAGCAGGAAGCCGAGAAGACCCTGACCGACGCCCGCGCCAGCAGCGCCCAGATGGGCCGCGAGGCCAAGGCGCAGACCGACAAGGCCCAGCGCAAGGCCGAGGAGATCCTGTCCGATGCGCGCACCCGCGCGGACGACGTCGCCAAGACCGCGCAGGCCAACGCGGACGAGCTGAAGCACCAGGCCCAGCAGCGGTACGAGGACGTGGTCGGTGGCCTGGCCGCCAAGCGCGAGGCGCTGCAGCGGCAGATCGAGGCGCTGGAGCAGTTCGACCACGAGTACCGCACGCGCCTGACCGGCTTCCTGCAGAACCAGCTGCGCGCGCTCTGGATGGACGAGCCGCAGGTCAACGTCGACCAGATCGACCAGCCGCCCCTGGAACCGGTGGCTGCCGCGGCCGGAGCACCGGCGAAGCGGACCGAGCCCGACCGCGCCTGACCCGCGTCTGTCCACATTAGAGAGCCGGTAGGCACCACGGTGTCAACTGTGGCTGCCTGCTGGCCGCGAATCTTACGCGCGCCTTGCGGCATCGAACCGGCCGGGCCGCGCGCCCGTAGAGTGGGGTATGACCCGGGCGGCGGTCCTTGTCGCGCGCATCCGGCTGGAGGACGCGAGCCAGGAGGTTGCCGCCGCGCTGCGCGGTGGCGTCGACGGGCTGGAGCACCTGTCCGGGCCGTCGCGCGAAGACATTCTGGTCGGGGTACGTCGCGCACTGAGCCGTTGGGCCAAGTGGCTTGTCACCGGAGTGACACCCCCCGATGAAGAGTTCGAGCCGCTGCGCGCGTGGGTACGGTCCCGGGCCGAGGAGGGGGTACGCCTCGAGGACCTGCTCCGGGCGTTCGGCACCGCGCGGCAGGTGGGCTGGGAGCTGATCCGCGACCAGGCGCGCGAGGACGAGGCCGAGGCGCTGCTGGAGGTCGCCGTCCTGCTGATGCGGTACGTGGACCGCCTCTGCGCGGTGGTCGCCGACGCCTATCTCGCCGGCGACGACACGCTGGTACCCGAGATCGAGCGGCACACCAGGGACCTGCTCGACCGGCTGAGCCTGGGTACCCCGCTGGACGCGGGCGGCCGGGAACTCGCCCGCCGGCTCGGCGTGACCGCACAGGACGGGTA
>DATEJJ010001012.1:0-3102 GCA_035278125.1 Rugosimonospora sp. | reverse complement strand
GGCAACGACGAGCCGTACGACGCCACCTTCGTCTCCGCCCGCCGGCTGGACGACTGGCTGGAGAACGTGCCCGCCGCCCGCCACCCCTTCGTGCTCGGCCTGGCCCCGGGCGCCGCCCCGATGGCCGAGGTACCCGCCGGGTACCGCGACTTCCTCGCCGAGGTGGGCCGGTACGTCGGCCGCCTCCCCGCGCCCGCCGCGGTGCGCGGCACCGACCCCGCCACCGCCGACGGCACGAGCTACCGGCAGTGGGGATCGTTGGCCCAGGACGTGGCCGAGCACCTCGACATCCGCCCCGGCGACCGGCTGCTCATCAACACCGGAGCGCACGAGCAGCCGGTGACGTGGCTCCTCGCCCCGCTCGCCGCCCGCGCCACGGTTGTCCTCTGCGCCAACCTCGACCCCACCACCCTGGACGCGCGGGTAGTCGCCGAGGGCGTCACGAGAGTGCTGTAGTGGCCACACCCGCGCCAAACACGAGGGTGGCTGGCGACTCCGCCAGATCGCACCCGGAGTCTTCCGCTGGACAAGTCCGCTCGGCCGGACCTACCTCACCACGCCGCCCGATCTGCGGTAGGCCCCGTCATGACGGGTACTCGACCGCCGCGTCGTCCAGCCAGTCGGCGAGGTAGCGGGCGAAGGAGGCGCGTACCAGGACGTGGTAGGCGTCCGGCTCGACCCGGACCAGGACCACCTGGGTACGGGCCAGGGTGCTCTGCGCGCAGTGCCCGACCGGGAACACGTCGGGGTGCAGGTCCAGCGGGCAGCCGTGGGCGAGCAGGTCCCGGGCGTGCGCGCCGGCCACCAGCAGCGTGGTGCGGTGCGCGGATACGTCCACCACCGAGCCCGCATCCTCCACAGTGGACAACAGGGTACCGTCCGGTGGTCCCGTCACCAGCCACTCGTCCGGGCCCAGCCACAGCACGAGGGTGTCCCCGGCGCGCGCCGTGGCGCCCGGCTCGGCGGGCAGCGGTACCCCCGGGTCGAAGCCCTTCGCGGCGCGGAGGTTGAGCTGCGTGCGGAACGGCAGCTCGACCACGCGCAGGCCGGGGACGGCGATGCCGGGCCAGCCGGCAAGAGGGCTCCGGCGCTCAGCCATCGCGGGCTCAGCCATCGCGGCGGGTCCCCTCCGGATCGAAGAGCACGTGGCTGGCCACGGTCACCGGCACCACCCGGTCGCCGAGCGGCGCGTACAGCCGCTTGCCGATCAGGTCGCGCCCGCCCTTGACGAGCGCGAGGGCGAAGGTCCGGCCGAGCGCGGCGCTGGGGTAGCTGGAGGTGACGTGGCCCAGGGTCGGTACCGGCGGCGCGGGGACGTCGGCGGTGGTGATCAGGTGGGCGCCCTCGGGCAGCAGGGTGGTGCGGTCGTCGGGGAGCAGCCCGACCAGGTGTTTGCGGTCGGGGCGCGCGGTGTCGGCCCGGCTGAACGAGCGCCTGCCGACGAAGTCGGGCTTCTTCTTCGACACGACCCACGCCATGCCGAGGTCCTGCGGGGTGACGGTGCCGTCGGTGTCCTGGCCGACGATCGGGTACCCCTTCTCGGCGCGCAGCACGTGCATGGTCTCCGTACCGTACGGGGTGATGCCGTACGGCTGGCCGGCGGCGTACACGGCCTCCCAGAGCGCGGCGCCGTACCACCAGGGGACGTTGAGTTCGTACGCCAGCTCGCCGGAGAAGCTGATCCGGCACACGCGCCCGGCCAGCCCCGCCACCGTGGTGTCCCGCCACGTCATGAACGGGAAGCTGGCCGCGTCCACGGCGAGGTCGGGTGCGGCCAGCGTCGCCAGCACCTCGCGGGAGCGCGGCCCGACCAGCGCCACGGTGGCCCACTGCTCGGTGACGGAGGTGCAGTACGCGCGCAGGTCCGGCCACTCGGTCTGCAGCCACTCCTCCATCCACTCCAGCACGGGCGCGGCGTTGCCGGTCGTGGTGGTCAGCAGGAACCGGTCCTCGGCGAGCCGGGCGACGGTACCGTCGTCGAACACCATGCCGTCGGCCCGGCACATCACGCCGTACCGGATAGCGCCTATGCGCAGGCTGGACATGAGGTTGGTGTACAGGCGGTCCAGCAGCTCGGCGGCGTCGGGCCCCTGTACCTCGATCTTGCCGAGAGTGGACGCGTCCATCATGGCCACGCCCTCCCGCGCGGCGCGGCACTCGCGCAGCACGGCGGCGGGCATGTCCTCGCCGCCCGCCGGGTAGTACCACGCGCGCCTCCACTGGCCCACGTCCTCGAACCGGGCGCCGCGCGCCACGTGCCAGTCGTGGATGGCGGTCACCCGCACCGGGTCGAACCGCGCGCCCCGGTCCCGCCCGGCCAGCGCCGCGAAGCTGACCGGCGTGTACGGCGGCCGGAACGTGGTATGGCCCAGGACCCCAGGCTGCTGCCGGAGGGCCTGCGCGATCACGGCGCTGACCAGCACGCCGGAGGTCTTGCCCTGGTCGTGCGCGGTACCCGCGGTGGTGTACCGCTTGACGTGCTCGACCGAGCGCAGCCCGGCGCCGGTGGCGTCCAGCACGTCGGCCACGGTCACGTCGCGCTGCAGGTCCACGAAGTGGGTCGTGTAGTCGTCGGCGGGCACCACGAAGAAGGCGGGACCCGGCGCGGGCGGGTCGCCGGCGACGGTCACGGCCTGGCGGCAGCCGTCGGGCCGGAACGCGCCGGCCGCCTCGTCGTAGCGCAGCCGGCCGCCGGCCTGGCTGTACAGGTGCAGGACCGGGCTCCAGCCGCCGGAGACGAGCAGCAGATCGGCCCGGTGGCGGCGGGTGGCGCCGCCCGCCAGCGGCGCCACCTCCACCGTGGACACATCGGTGTCGCCGCCGACACCCACCACGGCATCGCCCCGGCGGGTGTCCACGATCTCGGCGATCTCCACGCCCGCCGCGGCCAGGTCCCGGGCGGCGTCGTACGCGGAGTCGTTGGTGGTGAAGACGACAGCCCGGCGCCCGGCGAGCACGCCGTACCGGTGCAGGTAGGTGCGCGCGGCCCCGGCCAGCATCACGCCGGGCGTGTCGTTGCCGGCGAACGCGATGGGCCGCTCGTGCGCGCCGGTGGCCAGCACGACGCGGCCGGCCCGGATCCGCCACAGCCGCTCGCGCGCC
>DATEJJ010001011.1:0-4048 GCA_035278125.1 Rugosimonospora sp. | reverse complement strand
GGTGGGCTCAGCCGCGCGGCGACCAGCGCCTGCTCCACCATGTCGCGCAGCGCGTCGGGCGTGGTGAGGGTACCGGCGCGGGCGGCGGTGTGGCCGGCGGTGTGCAGGCGCAGCCGTACCACGGTGGTGGTGTCCGCGACGTTCTGGTGGATGTACGAGTTGGCGAACCGGGTCAGGCCCAGGTCCACCCGCTCCACGGTCACCTCGGCCTGCGCGTCGGGACCGGCCGCCGCCCGTACCAGATCGAGCACCTGCGATGCGAGATCCATCATGCACGCACCCCCACCCGCACACCCCGGAAGCGGGCCGGCGCCGCCGGATGGCCGGTGTGGCCGGTCTGGAGCGGCTGGCCCTTGCCGCAGTTGGGCGTGCCCCACGGGATCACCTCGGCCGACAGCATGTCCATCGACTGCCAGAAGCGCGGCCCCACACCGGTGTACGTCGGGTTGCGCAGCATCCGGCCCAGCCGCCCGTTGCGCACCTCCCAGCCGATCTCGCAGCCGAACTGGAAGTTGAGCCGCTTGTCGTCGATGGACCAGGACCGGTTGGTCTCCATGTAGACGCCCTCGTCGGTGGCCGCGATGATCTCGTCCAGGGTGTGCGGACCCGGGCGCAGCCCCACGTTCGTCATCCGCACCATGGGCAGCCGCGCCCAGCCGTCGGCCCGTACGCTGCCCGCGTAGTCCAGGCCGGCGACGGCGGCACTGTCCCGCCCGGCGAGCACGCCGACCCACCGCCCCTCGCGTACCGCGTCGCGGGCGGCGGCCGGGGTGCCCTCGTCGTCGAAGCCGAACGAGCCGAGCGCGCCGGGGATGGACGGATCGATGACGATGTTCATCAGCTCCGAGCCGTACCGCAGGCTGCCCAGCCGGGTCAGGTCCAGCCAGGAGGTACCGGCGAACGCCGCCTCCCAGCCGAGGATGCGGTCCAGTTCGATCGCGTGCCCGACGGATTCGTGGATCTGCAGCGCCATCTGCTCGCTGCCCAGGATCAGCGAGGTCTCCCCGGCCGGGCACAGCGGCGCGGTCAGCAGCGCGCGCGCCTCCTCGGTGATCCGGATGGCGTGCGCGCCCAGGTCCAGCTCGTCGACCAGCTCCCAGCCCCGGGTGCCGTACTGTCCCCGGTAGCACGGGTACGAGCGGCGCTGTGTCTCGTGCTCGCCCACCACGGTGCTGGCGATGCCGCCGCCGCACTCGCGGATGTGCTGGTCGATCCGGTGCCCCTCGGAGGAGACGAACCACTTGCGGGTATCCCAGATGTGGTAGTTGCCCTCGGCCAGGTCCGCGCCCGCCCGGCGGGCTTCGGCGGTCGCGCGGACCAGCAGGTCCCCCTTGTCCGACAGGGGTACCGCCAGCGGGTCGACCCGGCACTCGCTGGCCCAGCTGGCCACCACCGGCGCGACCGCTACCAGGTCGGCACCGGGGCCGGGTACCGCCGCCGAGGCCGCGGCGATCGTGGCGGCGCGCGTCCCTGCCTCCCGCGCGGCGGTACCGGACAGGTCGGGTGCGGCGAAGAAGCCCCAGCCGGAGCCGACCAGCGCGCGTACCCCGACCCCGGCGTCCTCGCCCTGCGTCAGGTCCTCGATCTCGCCGTTGCGCGCGGACATCGACTCGTGCCGGCGGTGCATCACCCGCGCGTCCGCGTACCGCGCCCCGGCCGCGAGCGCCGCCTCCACCGCGGCGGTGGCCGCGTCGAAATGAGTCACTTGCGTGACATTACGCGCTGGCGAGCGTATTGATGGACCGCGCGAGAGAGAGATCCTTCTCTGTCACGCCGCCGGCCGAATGGGTGGACAGCCGGAAGGTCACGGTGCGCCAGCGGATGTCGATGTCCGGGTGGTGGTCGGCGGCCTCGGCCGCGGCCGCCACGGCATCCACCAGCCGGATGCCGTCGAGGAAGGTGGGCGCGGTGACGCTGCGGCTGATCCCGTCCGGGTCGCCGGACCACCCCGGCAACTCACCGAGCGCCGCCGCCAACTGCTCCGAAGACAACACAGACCCCATACCGGCAGGCTACCCAGACCCACCGGTCGCCGCCCGCCCCATTCCGCGATCAAGGGCAGCGGCGCGGGTCAGGGGAGGGAGCGGCGGAGGAAGTCGAGTTCCAGGCGGAGGAGGCGTTCGGCGATGCCGCCGGCGGCCATGTGGCTGGCGCCGGTCAGCGGGATCACCGCGTGCGGGCGGCCGGCCGCCAGCAGCGCGCCGGACAGCCGCAGCGAGTGCGCCGACACCACGTTGTCGTCGGCCAGGCCGTGGATGATCAGCATCGGCCGGGCGTCCTCCGGCCGGGCCGGCGGCTCCGCGGCCAGCTCCACCAGGCTGTGGTGCGCGTACACGTCCGAGCCGTCGCCGGGCAGGCCCAGATAGCGTTCGGTGTACGCGGTGTCGTACAGCTCCCAGTCGGAGACCGGCGCGCCGAGTACCGCCGCGTGGTACACGTCGGGGCGGCGCAGCACGGCCAGGCCGGCCAGGTACCCGCCGAAGGACCAGCCGCGTACCGCCACCCGGTCCAGGTCCAGGTCGGGGTGCTTGTCGACGAGCGCGCGCAGCGCGTCCACCTGGTCCGTGAGCACCACGTCCGCCATCCGGCGGTGGATCACCTTCTCGAAGCTGGGGGAGACGCCGGGCGTGCCGCGGTTGTCGACGGTCACCACCGCGTACCCCTGGTCCGCCCACCACTGCTTCTCCAGCCAGCGCGACCGGGCGGCCATCACCTCCTGGTGACCGGGACCGCCGTACACGTCCACGAGTACCGGCAGCCGCCGGCCGGCGACGTGCGCGCGGGGGTACAGCACGCCGCTGGGCAGCCGCCGGTCGGTCACCCGCTGCAGGGCCGGGCGCGGTGCGTACGGCGCGGAGGCGGCCAGGTTCGCCAGCTCGCCGACGGTACGGCCGGCGTGCGTGACGGTCCACCGGGTACCGGCGTGGTCCAGCGAGAGCGAGCCGATCACGATGGTGTCCCCGCCACCGGTGCCGGTGTGCCAGCCGGGGCCGGGCGCGGTGCCGTCCACGGTCACCCGGTTCGCGTCCACCAGCGGGGCGCCCGCGTGCGCGGTGACCCGGTACAGGTACTGCTCGCTCGGCTCCCCCTCGCTCGCCTCGACCAGCAGGTCCACGCCGGTGGCGCTGCCGGTGCCGATCCGCCCGCAGACCCGGCGCACGTACAGGCCGGGCGGGGTGAGCAGGGTGCCGTCGGCGAACAGGCACCGCGCGTCGTACCCGTCGTGCGCCAGCTCGCCGCCGACCAGTACCCGCCCGTCGGGCAGGTACATCGGGGTGCCGGGTACCGGCTCCACCCAGCGCGGGTCGGCCAGCTCGGCGTGTACCTGCGTCTCGCCGGTACGCGGGTCGACCGCGAGGACCAGCCCGTGCTGCTGCAGCCGGCGCAGCACCGTGATCAGCGGGCCGCCGCTCTCCGTCCACGCCACCGCGACCAGGTACGGGTACGTCTCCCGGTCCCAGTGCACATCCACCCAGCCGCCGTCCAGGTCGAGCAGGTGCAGCGTGACCTCGGCGTTGGTGGCGCCCGCGTGCGGGTACGCCAGGATGCGCGGCTGGTTGCCCGGCTCGGCCGGGTCGTGCAGCGTCCACCGGGGTACCCGCGCCTCGTCCACCCGCGCCGCCAGCAGCGACTGCCCGTCCGGGGACCACCAGTACCCGCGGTACCGGCCGAACTCCTCGGCGGCGATGAACTCCGCGAGCCCCCAGGAGATGTCCTGCTCGCCGGCGATCAGCGTGTCCCCGGCCGGGCCGGCGATCCGCAGCTGCCCGTCCGACACGTACGCGATCTTGTTGCCGGTCGGGTCCGGGCGCGGGTCGATCACCCCGCCCGCGGTCGGTACCGCGCTGACCGCGCCGCTCGCCAGGTCCGCCCGGAACAGCTCACCGCCCAGCGTGAACGCGGCAACCGTGGCCCCCGCGTTGGTCGCGTACGAGCCGATGCCGCTGGCGGACAGGCGCAGCCGCTCGCGCAGCGCCCGCTCGGCCGGCGGCAGGTCCTCGGTACCGGCCGCCGCCAGGGCACGCGGGTCGGCGACCAGCCGCTCCCG
>DATEJJ010001010.1:0-7035 GCA_035278125.1 Rugosimonospora sp. | reverse complement strand
GGCGGCGGCCGCCTCGTTCGCGCACCGGTATGCCACGTTGGTCGGCGCGCGGGTCCGGGCCGGCATGGCGCGGACGATCTTCCGGCTCGACCGGGTTCTGGGACCGACCGGTGTGCCCGGGCGGATGCGCGCGGCCACCCTCGCGTACACGCCGCCCGGGCGCGTCAGACCGGCAGCCGGCGGTTGGCGAGGCTGGGCAGTTCGGCACGGATCGTGGCGAGCCGGGCGAAATCCAGGTCGGCCACGGTCACGCCGATACCGTCCGGGGCCTGCCCGAGGACCGTGCCCCACGGGTCGACCACCATGCTGCGGCCGAAGCAAGTGCGGCCCGGCTCGTGGTCGCCGATCTGGCCGGCGGCCAGCACGTAGCACTGGTTCTCGATGGCCCGGGCGCGCAGCAGCACCTCCCAGTGGTCCCGTCCGGTGTGCAGCATGAACGCCGCCGGTACGGCCAGCACCTGAGCGCCCCGCTGCGCGGCCAGGCGCCGGTACAGCTCGGGGAAGCGCAGGTCGTAGCAGGTGGACAGGCCCACGGTGACGCCGTCGACGGATACCGTCACCAGCTCGGTGCCGGGCACGATCGTGGCCGACTCCAGGTACGAGACGCGACCGGGGATCTCCACGTCGTACAGGTGGATCTTGCGATACGTCGCGGCGAGGCTGCCGTCCCGGTCGAACACCAGCGAGGTGTTGTACGTCTTCTTCGGGTCCGGTGACGCCTCGTGGAACGAACCGGCGTGTACCCACATCCGCAGCTCGCGGGCGGCGTCGGCGAAGAACGTGGCGTACTCGCCGTCCACCGGCTCCGGCTTGGGCAGCCGCGCGCCCGGCCCCAGGTAGTCGGTGAACTCGGGCAGCACGGCGAGGTCGGCACCGGCTGCGGCGGCGCGCTCCAGGAGGCCCCGGGCCACCGCCATGTTGGCCGACCGGTCGTCGCGGGAGTTGAGCTGGCAGACAGCGACGCGCATGCCACCACGGTACTGAACGGTCAGGTGGCGACCAGCACCAGCGCGGCCGCGGCCAGCCCCAGCCCGGCCAGCTGCGCCGGCCGCACCCGCTCACGGTCGATGACCAGGGCCAGCAGCACGGTGCTCACCGGGTACAGCGAGCCGATCGGCGCCACCAGCGCCAGGAGCCCGTGCCCGGCGGCGGCGCGGTAGAGGATGTTGGCCAGCACGTCGCACGGGCCGGCCAGCAGTGCCCAGCGCAGGCTCGGTCGGCTCAGCCGGCGGCCGACCGGGCTGCGCGCGAGCACGGCTACGCCGATCGCGAGCGACGCCGCGCGCGCCCCCACCAGCGGCCACATCCCGGTGCCCGGGCCGGCCTTGCCGACCAGGATGAAGAAGAGCCCGAACAGTGCGCCGGACGCGAGCGCCATGCCGACCGTGCGCAGGCGCATTCCGCCACCGCCCTCGTCCGGCGAGCCCGCGCTGACCAGGCCGATCGCCAGGATCGCGCAGCACGCGCCCACCAGCGGCGCCGGCCCTGGCCGGTCGCCCAGCAGCAGCCCCGCGATCATCGGTACCACCGCCGCCGTCACCGCGCTGATCGGGGCGAAGACGATGACCGAGCCGTCGGCCAGGCCCCGGTACAGCAGGACCAGGCCGAGAAATCCGGCGGCGCCGGCCACCCCGCCCAGGGCCAGCGAGGACGGCGTGGGCGAGCCGCCGACCACGAGAACGCTGACCGCGAGCACGGGCAGCCCGGCGAGCTGCGCCAGCACCGTCACCACCTGTGCGCTCGCGCGCCGCGCCGCCTTCCCGCCGCTGTAGTCGCCCGTGCCCCAGACGAGCGCGGAGACGGCGGCGAGCAGAATGGGAGTCACGGGACCGTTTGTATCACCATATTGACCGTGAAGGACAGAGTGTTGACCGACACGTCGCACCGGGCAGCCGCCGACCAGGGCATCGCCGCGGTCACCGCGGCCGTCGCCCAACATGTCCGCGCGCTGCGCCAGTCCCGCGGGTGGTCACTGGACGAGCTGTCCGGCCGCTCCGGGGTCAGCAAGGGCATGGTGGTGCAGATCGAGGCCGCCCGGACAAACCCGAGTGTGGGTACGCTGTGCCGCCTGGCCGACGCGTTCGGCGTGACCATCGCCCGGCTGCTGGAGCCGGCCGGCGACCGGCAGGTGCGGATCTCGCCGGCGGAGAGCGCGCCGATGCTCTGGCGCGGGGGTTTCGGCGGGTACGGTCGGCTGCTCGCCGGCGTGAACGAGCCGGACTTCGTGGAGCTGTGGGAGTGGCGGCTGCAGCCGCGGGAGCGGCACGACTCGCAGGAGCACGCGCCGGGTACCCGGGAACTGATCCACGTGCTGGCCGGCGAGGTCACCGTCACCGTGAACGCCGACGATCACGTGGTACGCGCGGGCGAGACGATCGACTTCCCGGCACACCGGGGGCACGGGTACCGCAACGACGGTACCGAGCCCGCGCGGCTGCTCATGGTGGTGGTCATGCCGCCGGGTGAGTGGGACCGCCGGCGCGGTTAGCCCGGCCTCAGGCGGACTTCTCCTCGCGGTCGCGGGCCCGCCGTCGGCCGACGAACTCGCGCGGCACGATCGTCGGGTTCACGTTCTCCAGGACCACCTCGCGGGTGATCAGTACCCGGGCGGCGTTCGGGTTGCTGGGTACCTCGTACATCACGGAGAGCAGGACCTCCTCCATGATCGCCCGCAGCCCGCGCGCGCCGGTACCCCGCAGGTTGGCCTGGTCGGCGATGGCCTCCAGCGCATCCGGCTCGAACTCCAGTTCCACGCCGTCCAGCTCGAACAGCCGCTGGTACTGCTTGACCAGCGCGTTGCGCGGCTCGGTCAGGATGCGTACCAGCGCGTCGCGGTCCAGGCTGCGCACGTTGGTGATCACCGGCAGCCGGCCGATGAACTCCGGGATCAGCCCGAACTTGAGCATGTCCTCCGGCATCACCTGGGCGAACACGTCGTCCGTCGAGCGCTCCGTGATCGACCGCAGGTTGGCGCCGAAGCCCAGGCCGCCCTTGCCCACCCGGGACTCGATGATCCGGTCCAGGCCGGCGAACGCACCGCCGCAGATGAACAGCACGTTCGTGGTGTCGATCTGGATGAACTCCTGGTGGGGGTGCTTACGCCCGCCCTGGGGAGGCACGTTGGCGACCGTACCCTCAAGGATCTTCAACAACGCCTGCTGGACGCCCTCGCCGGAGACATCCCGGGTGATCGAGGGATTTTCGGACTTCCGGGCGATCTTGTCGACCTCGTCGATGTAGATGATGCCGGTTTCAGCCCGTTTGATGTCGTAGTCGGCGGCCTGGATCAGCTTGAGAAGGATGTTCTCGACATCCTCGCCCACGTAGCCCGCCTCGGTGAGCGCGGTCGCGTCCGCGATCGCGAACGGCACGTTGAGCATCCGCGCGAGCGTCTGGGCCAGGTGGGTCTTGCCGCAGCCGGTGGGGCCGATGAGCAGGATGTTGCTCTTGGCCAGCTCCACGCCCTCGCCGCCGTGGTTGCCGCCCGCCTCGGCCTGGATGCGCTTGTAGTGGTTGTAGACCGCCACCGCCAGCGCCTTCTTGGCCTGGTCCTGACCGACCACGTACTGGTCCAGGAACTCGCAGATTTCGATCGGCTTGGGCAGCTCGTCCCATTTGACGTCGGCCGACTCGGCGAGTTCCTCTTCGATGATCTCGTTGCACAGGTCGATGCACTCGTCACAGATGTAGACACCTGGACCTGCGATGAGCTTCTTCACCTGCTTCTGCGACTTCCCGCAGAACGAACACTTCAGTAGGTCGCCGCCGTCGCCGATCCGTGCCACCTACGTACTCCCTGCGTTGACGGGACCATGCCTGTTCGCACTACTTATCGTCCAAGCCGACGCGGCCCCTAGTCAACGGCGCCGGTGACAACTCGGAGGGTGCTGTGTTGTGCTGGTTCGACGTTACCCGGTTCCCGGCCTTTAGTGTCGACCCGAATCCGGGGTGTCGTCGCCCGGGTGCCCGGCGCTGACCGGGCTGCCCCATCCCCGTGCCTCGTGTTGCCCCCGTGTGTCCTGCTACGACAGTGGCGGCTGGCGCCCGACCGCTGCCGGGCGCCGGCCGATCCCGATTTACTTGGCTCCCACCAGAGTCTTCTTGCGGCTGGCGAGTACCTGGTCCACCAGACCGTACTCCTTCGCCTCGGTCGCCGTGAGGAACTTGTCACGATCGATATCGCGGCGTACCCGCTCGACCTCCTGGCCGCTGTGCCGGGACAGGATCTCCTCCAGCTGGGTGCGCATGCGCATGATCTCCCGGGCCTGGATCTCGATGTCCGAGCCCTGCCCGTACCCGCCCTCCGTCGCCGGCTGGTGGATGATGATCCGCGAATTCGTGAGCGCCATCCGCTTCCCGGGCGTACCCGCGGCCAGCAGGACCGCGGCCGCGCTCGCCGCCTGGCCCAGGCAGACCGTGGAGATGTCCGGACGGATGTACTGCATCGTGTCGTAAATGGCGGTCATCGCGGTGAACGAGCCGCCCGGCGAGTTGATGTACATCACGATGTCCCGGTCCGGGTCGGTCGACTCCAGCGTGAGCAGCTGGGCCATCACGTCGTTGGCCGAGGCGTCGTCGATCTGCACGCCGAGGAAGATGATCCGCTCCTCGAAGAGCTTGTTGTACGGGTTCGACTCCTTGATCCCGTACGACGTGCGCTCCACGAAGGACGGGAGGACATAGCGGTTGTAGACGTCCACGGTTCTTCGTCCTCCTCTGGTTACTGCAGCGTACCCGCACCGGCCGGTACCTGCCGGGCTCGGTTGATCACCTGGTCGATGAAGCCGTAGTCCCGCGCCTCCTCGGCGGTGAACCACCGGTCCCGGTCCGAGTCGGCCTCGATCTGGGCCTGGCTCTGTCCGGTGTGGAACGCCACGCGCTCCTGGAACATGCGCTTGGTGTACAGCATCTGCTCGGCCTGGATCGCGATGTCGGAGGCGGTACCGCCGATGCCGCCGGACGGCTGGTGCATCATGATCCGCGCGTGCGGCAGCGCGTACCGCTTGCCCTTGGCGCCGGCGCACAGCAGCAACTGCCCCATGGACGCCGCCATGCCCATGGCGACCGTGGCCACGTCGTTCTGTACGTACTGCATCACGTCGTAGATGGCCATGCCGCTGTACACGGAGCCGCCCGGCGAGTTGATGTAGAGCCAGATGTCCCGGCCCGGGTCCTCCGCGGCCAGCAGCAGCAGCTGCGCGCAGATGCGGTTGGAGACCTGGTCGGTCACCTCGCTGCCGAGGAAGATGATCCGCTCCTTGAGCAGGCGGTTGTAGACCGCGTCGTCGAGGCCGCCGGCGAGCGGGTCGGCGTTGCGCGCCGCGGGGAGAGTCAGGTCGGTCATGGCAGCCCTTCGGGTAGTCCTCGGGTTGATCCTCTGTACTCGGGTAGCTGTACTGCCGACCCTAGCCGCTGCGTTGGGCCGCAGCCGCCTTCTCCAGGGGTGTTCGCTGTAAGCGCACGCTCCCCGCAGGGGACCGGATTCCGGCGGAGGCGAGCACCCAACATCTTCCCGGAGTTTACCGGCGAAACCTCACTCGTCGTCGTGATCGTGGTCGTGCTCGTCTGCCCCGGCCACCCCGCGCAGCTCCTCGATGCTCACCGGAGTACCCGCCGAGTCCGTGATCTTGACCCGCTCCAGCAGCAGCGCGAGCGCCTTGCCCCGGCGTACGTCGCCGAAGACCGCCGCCGCCACGCCCGAGCGCACGAGCTGGTCGTAGTACTGCTGCGGGGGTACCCCGAGCCGCTGCGCCCGGTGCACGATCTCGTGGCTGAACTCCTCGTCCGAGACCTGGATCTCCTCCCTCTCGGCGAGCGTGTCCAGCACCAACTGGATCTTGACGCCCTTCTCTGCCGCCTCGGTCAGCTCGCCGTCCACCTCCTCCTGGGTCTTCCCCTCGGAGCTGAGGTAGTCGTCGAAGGTGACGCTGATCCGCTCCAGCTCGTCGGCCATCGCCTGCTTGCGGCTGTCCACCTCCTCGGCCACGACGCCCGCCGGCGCGGGTACGTCCGTCGCCGCGACCAGCTCGTCCAGCGCCTTGTCCCGGGCCGCGTACAGCTGCTCCACCCGCTTCACCCGGGTCAGCCGCTCGCGCAGATCCCCGCGCAGCTCGTCCAACGTGTCGAACTCGCTGGCCAGCTGGGCGAAGTCGTCATCCAGCGCGGGCAGCTGCTTCTCCTTGACCGTGCGCACCGTCACCGCCACGTCCGCCTGCCGGCCGGCGAAGTCCCCGCCAACCAGCTCCGTCTGGAACGTGGTCGCCTCGCCCGCGCCCATGCCGCCCAGCACCTCGTCCAGGCCCGGCAGCAGCTGACCGCTGCCCACCTCGTGGGACACGTTGCTCGCGCTGCCGCCCGGTACCTCCTCGCCGTCCACGGTCGCGGCCAGGTCGATCTGCACGTAATCGCCGACCTGCGCGGTACGCTCCACCGTCTTCAGGGTGGCGAAGCGCTCGCGCAGCGCGCGTACCTGCTCGTCCACCTCGTCCTCGGCGAGCTGGATCTCGTCCACCGTGACCTCGATGCCACCCAGGTCGGGCAGGCTGATCTCCGGGCGTACGTCCAGCTCGGCGGTGAATCGCAACGGCTCCCCGTCGGCGAACTCGGTGATCTCCACGTCCGGCCGGCCCAGGCTCCGCACCTCGTGCTCGCGTACCGCCGCCAGGATCTGCGCCGGAATGGCCTCCTGGACAGCCTCGTTGAGTACCGCGCCCCGCCCGACCCGCTGGTCGATCACTGCCGCCGGTACCTTGCCCTGGCGGAACCCGGGTACGTTCACCTGGCGGGCGATCTCCCGGTACGCCTTCTTGAGGCTGGGCTCGAGCTCAGCGAACGGCACCTCGATGGCGAGCTTCACCCGGGTCGGGCTCAGAGTCTCGACGGTGCTCTTCACGGGCGTACTCCTTGATCGATCTTGTCGCGACGGCCCGATTCGGGCCCGTCGAGTGTAGGCGGGTGGTCTGCCAGGCATGTCACCGGCCGGCGACCCGCACGGGTCAGCACGGCCTGGGTCACAAGTCGGGGTGGCGGGATTTG
>DATEJJ010001009.1:0-2688 GCA_035278125.1 Rugosimonospora sp. | reverse complement strand
TCGCGCTGCGGTCGGCGCTGCGCGCCGTGCCGGGCGGGACCGGCACCGGTCTGGCGGAGGTGCGGGCCGTGCTCGGCGCGCACTGGCGGGAGGCGGCCGGCCACCACGGCATGAACATCGCGCTGTCCGCACCCTCGATGCTCCAACCCGTCATCATCGGCGCCACCGTGTCCGCCGTGTCCAACGCGGCATTCACCACCGTGCGGCTGGTCAGCATGCTCGCCTTCATGGCACCGTACGCGCTGGCGATGGCGCTGTTCGCGGCGGCCGCGGCCGACCCGGGCAGCCTGCGCGCGCGGTCCCGGACGGTGTTCCGGGTCTCGCTCGGGCTGAGCCTGGTCCTGTACGCCGTGCTGTTCGTGAGCGCCCCGCTGGTACTGCGCGTCTTCGGCGCCGGATACGTCACGAGCGCCACGCACTACCTGCGCATCATCGGTATCGCCTGCCCGCTGCTCGTGTTCAAGGACCAGTACATCGCGCAGACCCGGGCCGACCACCGCAGTGCGACCGCCATGCCCTATGTCGTGGCGTCGACCGTGCTGGAGATCGCCGGCACGTACGCCGGTTCGCTCGTGGCGGGTCTGGCCGGCGCGCTGGTCGGCTGGCTCACCGCCCTCGCCCTCGGCGTCGGCTACGTGTGCCTGCGCTGGCACCGCGACCGCGGGGTGGTGGACACCGGGGCATGAGCGTGCTGCACGACCTGCGGGCGGATGCCGCCCGGTACGTCTACTACGACGATCCGGCCGCGAGACCGACGCTGCCGCGCGCCGCCCGCGCGCTCGCCGCGCACCAGGGCCTGCAGGCCATCGCGCTGTACCGGTTCGCGCGGCTGCTACGCCAGGCCCGCCCCCGGTCGGCCCCGCTGCGCCTGCTGGTTCTCCTCGGCCGCCTGCTGTACCCGCTGCTGTCCCGGGTGAACGACATGGCCAACGGGATCTGGATCAGCCCCGACGCGGAGATCGGCCCGGGGCTGTTCATCGCGCACTACGGCGGCGTCGTCATCGGTCCGGCCACCATCGGCGCCAACTGCAACATCGGCAACAGCGTGACCATCGGCCAGGGTGGCCGGGGCGAGCGCGCGGGCCGCCCGGTGATCGGCGACCGGGTCGTCATCGCGGTCGGCGCCCGCGTCTTCGGCCGGATCACCGTCGCCGAGGACGCGATGATCGGGGCCAACTCCGTGGTGACCCGCGACGTCGACGCCCGTGCCGTGATGAGCGGGGTACCCGCGCGGCAGATCTCCAGCCACGGCTCCTTCGACTACCTGCGGTACCCGGGGATGGAGCACGACGGGGCGCGGCTGGCGTCAATCGCCCGGGGCGGGTGACCCGCGCTCACCTGCCGGTACCGCAGCATCGGTGCCGTGGATGTGGACATCATGCTGCGGGTGGACGGGCAGCCGCTCCGGTTGACCGTGGACACCCGGACCACCCTGCTCGACGCGCTGCGCGAGCGGCTCGGGGTGACCAGCCCGAAGAAGGGCTGCGACCACGGGCAGTGCGGTGCCTGTACCGTGCTGCTGGACGGGCGGCGGGCGGTGAGCTGCCTGGCGCTGGCCGCGGCGTACCAGGGTGCGGACATCGTCACCGCGGCCGGCCTCACCGAGAACGGGTCGCTGCACCCGGTGCAGGAGTCGTTCCTCGCGCACGACGCGCTCCAGTGTGGATACTGCACGCCGGGCCAGATCGTGTCGGCGGTGGGCATGCTGCGCGAGGCGGAGGCGGGCTGGCCCAGCGCGGTCACCCCGGACCCGCGCGCCGACCGGTCCACACTGGACGATGCGGAGATCGCCGAGCGGATGAGCGGCAACCTGTGCCGCTGCGCGGCGTACACCCAGATCAGGTCGGCGATCGCGGAGGTGGCGTCCCGGTGAACCCGTTCCGCTACGAGCGCCCGGGCAATGTGGCCGAGGCCGTGACGATGGTCGCGGCCGCACCCGGCGGCGCCTTCCTGGCCGGGGGTACCAACCTGGTGGACCTGATGCGGCTCGGGGTGGCCACCCCCGACCCGGTGGTGGATGTGCGCCGGCTGACCAGCGACCGGATCGACGAGCTGCCCGGCGGCGGCCTGCGCGTCGGCGCGTCGGTCAGCAACAGCGACCTCGCCGCTGACCGGCGGATCCGGCAGCGGTACCCGGTGCTGGCCCAGGCGGTCCTGGCCGGCGCCTCGGGCCAGCTGCGGAACATGGCGACCACGGGCGGGAACCTGTTGCAGCGCACCCGGTGCGCGTACTTCCAGGACCTCAGTACCCCGTGCAACAAGCGCGAGCCCGGGGCCGGCTGCTCGGCCCTGGACGGGTACAACCGGGAACACGCCATCCTCGGCTGGTCGCCCGCGTGCGTGGCGACGCACCCCTCGGACCTGGCGGTGTCACTGGCCGCGCTCGACGCGATGGTGCAGGTGACGGGTCCGCTGGGCGGTCGGGTGCTGCCCGTCACCGGCCTGCACCGGCTGCCCGGGGACGCGCCCGAGCGGGACACGGTGCTGCGCCGCGACGAGCTCATCACGGCCGTCGACCTGCCCCCGCCCGGCGCCGGCGGGCGCAGCGCGTACCGGAAGGTCCGGGACCGGGCGTCGTACGCCTTCGCCCTGGTCTCCGTGGCGGCGGTGCTGGAGCTGGACGGCGGCCTGGTGCGCGCGGCGCGCATCGCGCTGGGCGGCGTGGCGCACAAGCCGTGGCGCGCCGGC
>DATEJJ010001008.1:0-6453 GCA_035278125.1 Rugosimonospora sp. | reverse complement strand
CCTCGGCGCGCGGGCGCGGCCCGGCGTTGTAGACCCCGCCGCCCAGCGCCGCCTGCGCCGCGGCGATCAGCCCCGCCAGCTCCCCGGCGACCGCGGCGTAGGTGGCCTCCGCCTCGCGGTGCACCCAGGCGATCGAGCTGCCCGGCAGGATGTCGTGGAACTGGTTGAGCAGCACCGCCTTCCACAGCCGGTCCAGCTCCTCGTACGGGTACGCGGTGCCGGCGTGTACCGCCGCGGTGGCGGCCCACAGCTCCGCCTCGCGCAGCAGGTGCTCGCTGCGCCGGTTGCCGGCCTTGGTCCGCGCCTGCGTCGTGTACGTGCCGCGGTGCAGCTCCAGGTACAGCTCGCCGGACCAGACCGGCGCGTCCGGGTACTCGGCGCGGGCGGCGTCGAAGAAGGCGTCCGGGTGCTCCACCGCGACCCGGGGCGAGCCCTCCAGGTCGGCCAGGCGCCGGGCCCGCTCCATCATCTCCCGGGTGGGGCCGCCGCCCCCGTCCCCGTGCCCGAACGGCACCAGCGACCGGGTACCCCGGCCCTTCTCCGCGTAGTTGCGCACCGCGTGCGCCAGCTCGGCACCCGAGAAGATGGCGTTGTACGTGTCCACCGGCGGGAAGTGGGTGAACACCCGGCTGCCGTCGATGCCCTCCCACCAGAAGGTGTGGTGCGGCAGCGTGTCCGTCTCGTTCCAGGACAGCTTCTGGGTGAGGAACCAGCGCATCCCGGCGAGCGCGGCCAGTTGCGGGTACGCGGCGGTGTAGCCGAACGAGTCGGGCAGCCACACCCCGTTGCACTCCACCCCGAACTCGTCGAGGAAGAAGCGCTTGCCGTACACGAGCTGCCTCGCGAGGGCCTCGCCGCCGGGCAGGTTCCCGTCCGCCTCCACCCACATGCCGCCGACCGGGGCCCACTGGCCCGCCTTGATGGCGTCCCTGATGCGCTGGAAGATCTCCGGGTACCGGTCCTTCACCCACGCGTACTGCTGCGCCTGCGAGCAGGCGAAGACGAACTCCGGGTACTCGGCGGCCAGCGCGGTGACGTTGGCGAAGGTGCGCGAGGTCTTGCGTACCGTCTCGCGCAGCGGCCACAGCCAGGCGCTGTCGATGTGCGCGTGCCCCACCGCGGACAGCCGGTGCGCGCTGGCGTGCGCCGGGCGGGCCAGCACCCCGGCCAGGTGCTCGCGGGCCGCTCGCGCGCTGCCGTTGACGTCGGCCAGGTCCAGCGCGTCCAGCGCCCGCTCCAGTGCGCGCAGGAGCTCGTGCCGGCGCGGGTCGGTCACCGCCAGTTCGCGCATCAGCTCGCTGAGCACCTGCATGTCCAGGGCCAGGCCCCAGGTCTGCTCGTCCAGCACGGCCACGTCGGCGCGGCCCATCCGGTACAGCGGCGTGTCGCCGGCGGTCAGCCTGTCGCCCAGCGGCGTGGGCCGGAACCCGCCGGCCAGGATGTCCGGGTTGGCGGCCATCTCCACCAGCAGTTCGACCCGCTCGCCGCCCTGGGCCGGGCGGGCGATCGGGACGTGGTGGTTCTGCGGGGCGATGCCCTTGACGGGGGTACCGGTGGCGTCGTAGACGAGCGCCTCGGCCTGGTTGCCCGGCCAGTCGCCGATGAACCCGAGGTCGAAGACGGCCTCCACGCGCCGCCCGGCCCACCCCGCCGGCACGGTACCGGTGACCCGCAGCCAGGTGGTCGACCACGGCCGGCCCCAGGCGTCACCCACCCGGAACGGCTGGTACGGCGCGCGCAGCGCCTCGGCCACGGGTACCGGCTCGTCCGGCACGTGCCAGGCGGACAGCTCCAGCGGTACGGACACGGGGTACACGGCGGGCACCACCCGCTCCGCCAGTACCCGCTCCAGTCGCTGCTCGACCAGGCGGCGGTCGTCGTGCATGGCAGACCTTTCTCTACGGGCGCAGGTACGCGAGCTCCGGGATCTCCCGCTGGTACCCATCCAACAACCTGCGGGCCACCGCCACCGAATCGACCAGCGGGTGGATGGCCAGGGCGCGCAGCGCGGCGGCCCGGGAGCCGGTGGTGGCCGCTTCGATGACCGCGCGCTCCACCGCCTTGACGCTGCACACCAGCCCGGAGGCGTGGTCCGGGAGCGGGTCCACCGGCTGGGGCAGCGCGCCCTTCGCGTCGACCGTGCAGGGCACCTCCACCACCGCGTCGTAGTCGAGGACGTCGAGGGTGCGCCGGTTGCGCACGTTGAGGATCAGGGTAGAACGCTGGTCCAGCGCGATGGCCCGCATCAGCGCGAGCGCGATCTGCTCGTACCCGCCCGAGGACAGGTCCGCGCTGCTGCGCTCGCCGGCGCCCACCGCCTCCCGGTTCTCCGCCATGTACGTGCTCTCCCGCTCCAGCCGGGTGGCGTCCCAGGCGCCCAGCGCGGCGCCCGGCCGGGCGGGTACCTCGCCGGTGGTCGCCGCGTCGTAGAAGCGGGACTGCTGGTCGAGCAGGAAGGCGCCCCGGGTCTGGTGCGCCGCCCGGGCCGCCGCCACCGCCTCCCGGTTGAAGTAGTAGTAGTGCAGGTACTCGTTGGGTACCGCGCCCAGCACGCGCAGCCACTCCGCGCCGAACAGCCGCCCCTCCTCGATGCCGGACAGCGCGGCGCCGTCGGCGAGCAGCCCGGGCAGCAGGTCGCGACCGCCCACCCGGACCCCGCGCAGCCAGCCGAGGTGGTTGAGGCCGGCGTAGTCGAACTCGGCCCGGTGCGGGTCCACGCCCAGCGCGTGCGCCACCCGCCGGGCCAGCCCGGCCGGCGAGTCGCAGATGCCGATCACGTGGTCGCCGAGGTGCCGGGCCATCGCCTCGGTGACCAGCCCGGCCGGGTTGGTGAAGTTGATGACCCAGGCGTGCGGTGCGGTCAGCGCGATGCGCCGGGCGATGCGGGTGGCCACCGGCAGGGTACGCAGCCCGTACGAGATGCCGCCGGCGCCGACCGTCTCCTGCCCGAGTACCCCCTCGGCCAGCGCCACCCGCTCGTCGATGGCCCGCCCCTCCAGGCCCCGTACCCGGATGGCGAAGAAGATGAAGTCGGCGCCGGCGACCGCCTCGTCCAGGTCCGTGGTCACGCACACCTCGGGCGCGTCCGGTACCCCCGCCGCCTGGTCCCGCAGCACCTGGCTGATCACGGCCAGCCGGGTGGGGTCGAGGTCGTACAGGGTGACGTGCTTGACTCGGCCCGGCGCGCGGTCCTCCAGCAGCGCCCGGTACACGATCGGGACGCGGAACCCGCCGCCGCCCAGGATGGCCAGCCTCATACCTCGATGACCTCCACACCGGCGTCGCGCAACGCCCGGCACGTCTCGGCGTCCACCGGCCCGTTGGTGACCACCATGTCCAGCTCCTGCGGCCCGCACACCCGGCACATGCCGGTACCCGGGAACTTCCCGACGTCGGCGACGAGCACCACCTTGTCGCTGGCCGCCATCATCGCCCGCTTCACCGGTACCTCCACCACCGTCGTGTCCATGACCTGCCCGTTGGGGCGGATCCCGCTGGTACCCAGGAACAGCCGGTCGGCGTGGATCTGGCGCAGGTTGTCCTCGGTCAGGAAGCCCACCAGGGACCGGTAGTCGCGCCGGACCACGCCGCCGAGCAGGACGAGCTGGACGGTGTGCTCGTCGGCCAGCTCCTCGTACACGGCCAGGCTGCTCGTGATCACGGTGAGCGAGCGGCCATGCAGCTGGCGGGCGATCTGGTGCGCGGTCGTGCCAATGTCGAGCAGGACCGTCTCCCCGTCTTTGATCAGCTCTGCACATCTGCGAGCGATCAGGTCCTTCTCCTCGACCCGTACCGTCGCCACGTCGACGAACGGGTCGTCCTTGTCGACGATCGGGACGGCCCCACCGTACACCCGCTTGAGAAGCCCCTCCTCGTCCAGCTGTACCAGGTCACGCCGGATCGTCGCGTGGCTGGCGCCGACCTTCCTGGCGAGCGCGCCGATGGTCGCCGGACCGTCCTCGCGCAGGGTGCGCAGGATCAACTCGTGACGCCGATCGGGGAGCATGGCTGCGACACTACCTTTCAAACTCGATCAACGCTATGGTCATCCGTGATTCACTCTTGCCAAACTCGCTCATCAGGCGCAGGATTTCGCCTTACCGGCGGCGGGAGAGAGGAAGCCAGCGTGCCACAGGCCGATCGCGTTGACAGCCCCGCGGGCAGCGGGGACGGGACCGACGTGTTCGTGGCCGGCCTGCTCTTCTTCGACCTGGTCTTCACCGGCCTGGACCACGGGCCCGCGCCGGGCACCGAGGTGTGGACCAAGGGCATGGGCCCGGGGCCGGGCGGCATCGCCAACTTCGCGGTGGCGCTGCGCCGCTTCGGCCTGCGTACCGCGCTGTCCGCCGCGTTCGGCGACGACTTCCTCGGTACGTACTGCTGGCGGGCCCTGGCCGGCGAGGGCGTGGACCTGTCCCGGTCCCGCCGGTTCCCGGGCTGGCCGCAGCCGGTGACCGTGTCGCTCGCGTACCAGGGGGACCGGGCGCTGGTCACCCACGGCGGCGCGGTACCCGCGACCGCGGACGAACTGGCCGGCGACCCGCCGCGCAGCCGGGCCGCGATCGTCCACATCGGACCGCAGCCGGCGCGCTGGCTCGGCCTGGCCCGCGACGCGGGCAGCCTGATCTTCGCGGACGTCGGGTGGGACCCGTCGCACCAGTGGTCGCCGGCGCTGCTCGACCAGCTCGCCCTGTGCCACGCCTTCCTACCCAACGCGCACGAGGCCATGAGCTACACGCGTACGGACACTCCCCGCGCTGCCCTGGCCAAGCTGGCGGAGCTGGTGCCGCTGGCCGTGGTCACCTGCGGTGCCGACGGCGCCCTCGCGGTCGACGCGACCACGGGCGAGAGCGCTTCGGTACCCGGACTGGGCATGGATGTCGTGGACACCACGGGTGCCGGCGACATCTTCGGGGCCAGCCTGGTGGCGGCCACGCTGGCCCGGTGGCCGCTCGCCGAGCGGCTGCGCTTCGCGAATCTGGCCGCCGCGCTGTCGGTCCAGGGGATCGGCGGTGCGGCGGCCGCCCCCGGCTGGGCCGGGATCGCCCACTGGTGGCGGACGGTCGACAGCGGGCAGGGTGACGCGGGGCTGCGCCGCGCGTACGGCTTCCTGTCCGATGTCATCCCGCGTAACTGAAGGACAGGAAGAACATGACACTATCCCGCAGGCGACTGCTCCAGCTTGGCGCGACCGGCGCGGCCGGCGCGTCCCTCACCGCCCTGGCCGGCTGCTCCACCACGGCGAAGACCGGCGGCACCAGCTCCGGCACCGGCGCCAGAACCACCAATCTCTGGTACTGGAGCGGCGGCCTCTCCGACAAGGTGGTGGCCGACGCGGTGAAGCAGTTCGCCGGCCAGACCACCATCAAGCCCTCCGTCATCGGCGGCGACTTCAAGCAGAAGCTGGTCACCACCATGGCCAGCCACCGGTTCGTACCGGACGTCACCGGTATCAAGGGCGAGGACATCGCCTCCTTCCTGCCCCAGGCGAGCCAGTTCGTGGACCTCAACACGCTGGGCGCGGACAAGGTGTCCAGCCAGTTCCTGCCATGGAAGTGGAAGCAGGGCAGCACCCAGGACGGCAAGCTCATCGGGTACCCGATCGACATCGGCCCGACCGCCATGTACTACCGGGCGGACATGTTCGCCAGGGCCGGCCTGCCCACCGACCCGGACAAGGTGTCCGCGCAACTGTCCACATGGGACGCGTACTACCAGGCGGGGCTGGCGATCCGCAAGGCGTACCCGAAGGCGTACCTCATCAACAACATCAGCTCCATCTTCCAGATCATCGTCGGGCAGGGTACCCAGCGGTTCATCGACGAGAGCAACAAGTTCATCGGGGACCAGGCACACCTCCGCAGCGCCTGGGACACCGCGGTCAAGGCGTACACGAGCGGGGTGGACGCGAAGATCAACGATGACAGCTGGAACGCGGCGATCGGCAACGGTACCCTCGCCACCGAGCTGGGCGCCGCGTGGCACGCGCTGGACATCGAGCAGGCGGCACCGGGTACCAAAGGCGACTGGCGGGTGGCCGCGGGCCCGGCCGCGGGCGCCAACATCGGCGGCTCGTTCCTGGCCGTCCCCAAGGACGGCACCAACCACGACCTGGCCTTCCAGATCATCCAGTGGATCCTCAGCCCGGAGAACCAGGCGCGCGGCTTCACCGACGCGGCGCTGTTCCCGTCCACGCCGGCCACCTACAAGATGGACGCGCTCACGAGTCCGGACGCCTTCTTCGGCGGGCAGGTCACCATCGACGTGTTCAGCACGTCGGCGGAGAAGACGCCGCACGCGTACGAGGCACCGGCCGACGCGGCGGTCGGCGCGCCGTACCTCAATGAATTGGTCAACGTGGAAACCAAGGGTAAGAGGTCCGACGCGGCCTGGGCCGACGCGGTGAGCGCGGCCAAGCAGATCGCGCAGCGCCAGGGCGTGAGCTGAGATCGG
>DATEJJ010001007.1:0-5302 GCA_035278125.1 Rugosimonospora sp. | reverse complement strand
CCCGCCGGCAGCAGGCTCACCTCGGCGGCCACCGGCACGCTGACCAGGCGCAGGTACACGCTGTCCGCGGTGGCGGCGCAGAAGTCCACGGCGGCGCGGGTCTCCGCACCGTTGGCGGGCTCCAGCACCACCAGATCCGGCACCGCCGCCAGCGCGCTCACGTCGCGTACCGCCTGGTGCGAGTGGCCGGGGGCGGCGGGCAGCAGCCCGGCCAGCGAGCCGACGTACACCACGCGCCGCCCCTCGGTGGCGTTGTTGTAGATCTGTTCGTTGGGCCGCGCGTGCAGGAAGCAGGAGAACGAGTGCACGAACGGCAGCAGCCCGCGTGCGGCCAGCCCGCCGGCCATGGACACCATGTCCTGCTCGGCGATGCCGCACTCGATGAACCGGTCCGGGAACTTCTGCGCGAACGGGATCAGCCCGGTGTCGAGTACCAGGTCGGCGTCGAGCGCGACCACCCGGTCGTCCTCGCCGGCCCGGGCCACCAGCGCCTCGCCGTAGATCTCGGGCAGCCTCTCGCCGGTCGCCGGTACCCGCTCGGGTATCTCCACTGTGGACAGCCGCAGCCCGGGCAGCCCGTACCCGCGGGCGATCTCGTTCGCCTCGGCCAGCAGCTCGGCGTGCGCGGTCCCGTAGTCCCCGACCGAGGGCGCCCCGCTGTGGTACTGGTACCGCCACTCGGTGGCCGGCAGCGAGGTGGCCGCGAAGGTGGCGCAGCCGGCACCCTTCACGGTGTCCGCGACGATCACCACCGGCCGGTCCGGGTACGCCTCGTCCCGCTCCCGGAACGCCGCCTCCAGCGCCCGGAAGTCGTGCCCGTCGCAGCGCAGTACCGCCCAGCCGAAGCTGGTGAACTTGGCGACCAGGTCACCGAGGTCGCTGGTGTCCTGGACCCAGGTGTCGGACTGGATCTTGTTGTGGTCGACGATGACGGTCAGCTCGCCCATGCCGCGGTGCGCCGCGCCGGCCAGCGCCTCCCAGTTCTGCCCCTCCTGCAGCTCGCCGTCGCCGGTCAGCACGTAGCAGCGCTGCCGCCGGCCGAGCAGGCGGTTGCCCAGGATCAGGCCCTTGGCCTTGGAGATGCCCATGCCGAGCGAGCCGGTGTTGAAGGGCATGTGCGGGGTGTGGATGTCCGGGTGCCCGGGCAGCCCGTCGATGCGGCGCAGCCGGTGCAGCAGCTCCTCGTCCAGCATGCCCAGCCCGATCAGCGCCGCGTACAGGCCGGGCGCGTCGTGGCCCTTGGAGGAGAAGTACACGTCGCCGGTGGTACCCAGCGGGTCGCGCAGCTCCTCCAGGAGCAGCCAGGTGACGATGTCCGCGGCGCTGAAGCTGGACCCCAGGTGGCCCGAGCCGGCCCGCATCACCATGTACAGCGTGTTGATCCGGGTCAGCGCGGAGAAGGCCCGGCACCGCTCGTGCGGGTCCTCCACCACGGACAGGGTCCGTTCGATCTCGCTCACCGGCACCCAGGCCAGCGTGGTGTTCATGCCCTTCTCCTCCCGTCGCGCCGGAGTCACCAGCACAGGTATCCGCCGTCCACGACCAGTTCACTGCCGGTGACGTACCGGCTCTGGTCGGAGGCGAGGAACAGCAGCGGTCCGGTCAGGTCGTCCTCGGTGGCCATCCGGCGCAGCGGTACCCGCGCGGTGAACTTCTGCCGGAACGCGGGGTCCTGGTTGCCCAGGACCCCTCCCGGCGACAGCGTGTTCACCCGTACCCCCGCAGGGCCCCACAGCGCCGCCAGGTACCGGGTCAGCGCCGAGACGCCCGCCTTGGACATCCCGTACGCCGGCGGCTTGAGGAACGGCGGGTCGAGCGGCAGGTGCTCGTACATCCGCGCGTCCGGCGCCACGTACCCGTACAGCGAGCCGATGTTCACGATCGATCCCCGGCCGGCCCGGACCATGGCCGGACCGAAGATCTGGCAGACCCGCAGGACGCCCAGCGCGTTCACGTCCATCACGCTGGCGGACAGCTCGTCGGGGACGTCCTCGAACAGCCAGCTGCCGGTACCCACCGACGGCGGCTGGTCCAGCCCGGCGTTGTTCACCAGCACGGTGGGCGGCCCGAACTCGGTGGTGCAGGTGGACAGTGCCCGGCGCAGCGCCTGCCGGCTGGTCACGTCCGCGCAGGCGTCCAGGTACCGGCCGGGCTTGTCCGCGTCGACCGTCTCCAGTGGACGGTCGCGGCCGCGGTTGTCGATGCCGACCACGTCCGCGCCCGCCCGCAGCAGGGCGGTGATCCAGACAGTGCCCAACCGCCCGAGGGCGCCGGTCACCACCGCGATCTCGCCGTGCAGCTCACCGGCCATCGAGGCCCGCCCCTACCAGCCCGTCGAGGTCGAAGTCGTCGCCCGGTACCAGCAGGTCCAGCCGGATGTCGGCGTCCGCGCGCAGCGGCCCGACCAGCGTCCGGCCCAGCACCAGGTTCAGCTCGTGCGGCTTCATCCCGTCGCCGGGCGACTTGATGGCCACGTCCCGCTCGGTGAGCACGTGCCCGCCGGGCAGGTCGCGCGCGGCGACCAGCTTCTTGCCCATCTTGCGGATGGCCGGCGCCTCCGCGTCGCTGCACACCTTCTCCGGTGAGCCCAGCGACTCGACCGTGCGCCGCAGTCCCTGGGTCAGCTCGGCCAGGTGCGCCGGCTCCAGGGAGAAGTGGTGGTCGCTGCCCGGGCTGCGCTGGTCGAGGGTGACGTGCTTCTCGACGACGCGCGCGCCGAGGGCGCACGCGACCCAGCTCAGCTCCGGACCGGAGTCGTGACCGGAGAACCCGATCACGACGTCCGGGAACTCCTCGCGGTACCGGGTGATGACCGAGAGGTTCAGGTCGGCCGGTGCCGCCGGGTACACCGCGGTGCACTGCAGCAGCGCCAGGTTCGGGTTGACCGGCAGGATGGTGTCCACCGCGCGGCGGACGTCCTCCATGGCGCCGCCGCCGGTACTGACGATCAGCGGCTTGCCGGTCTTGGCGGCGTAGCTGAGCAGCGGTGTGTTGGTCAGGTCCGCGGAGGCGATCTTGATGGCCGGCAGCCCCATCGCCACGCAGAAGTCCACGCTCGGCAGGTCGAACGCGGTGGAGAAGAAGTGGATGCCCAGTTCCGCGGCGAGCGCGGCGAGGTGGCGGTACTCCGCCTCGCCGAACTCCAGCGCCTCCCGGTGCGCGCCGTACGTGGGCCCGTAGCTGTTGCGGCCGGTATACGGCTGGTTGTACATCGCCTCGGTGAACAGGCGCTTGTTGTCCCGCTTCTGCAGCTTCGCGGCCCGGGCGCCGGACGCCGCCGCCGCCCGGAAGAGCTGCTCGCACTTCTCCAGGCTGCCCTCGTGGTTGTGACCGATCTCCGCGATCACGTAGGCGTCGGTGTCGTCGGCGATCCGCTGGTCAGCAATCCGCAATTCACGCATGTCACGCATTCCCTTTCGGTGTTCGCGGTTCAGAAAAAGTCCAGCCGCAGTCGACAACCCAACCGTCAGGCAATTGACAGATCGGGTTGGTCTGCGTGCGTCGCCGGGATTAGTCCCAGCCGGTGTCGTCGCCGCCCGCGCTGCCATCGCTGGTGGCGACAGATCCGGATGCCACCCAGGCGTGGCCGGGAACTGACGAAATGGTTTGGTGGACGGCCATCGGCGCCATGGCGGCCCACAGGCCGGCCAACGCGATGCTGACGAGCAGCGACCGTCGTACCTTTCCGAACATGCTCGAAACCCCCGTTTCTTTGAGCGTCTGTTCTTGCTGAAAGCCAACCTCCCATATTTGCGGCGCCCCGTCCCGCCCGGGGCGATGTCATAAGATGGCCTGGCCACAAGTGGATCGGGAACAAACGGATATTTCCGATAGGGGGGAATCGGGTATATGCCGACCAACGGACCCGGAGAAGTGGAGATCGACGACCTGGCGGTGGCCGTCTACCGGCTGGTCCTGCGCGACGGGGTGTTCGTACCGGACCGGGCGGCCACCGAACTGGCGGTGTGCCTCGAGGAGCTGGAACGGGCCCGCAAGGGCCTGCTCGACCTGGGCTTACTCGCCGAGCTGAGCGACGGCGGGCCGCTGGTCGCGGTCAATCCCGAGATCGCCGAGTCGGAGCTGAGCGCGCCGCTGGAGCGGGACATCGCCGAGCGCAGGCGGGCGCTGAACAGCATTCACCGGCAGATGCGCGTGCTCGCGCCGGTGTACAGCACGCACCATTCGCATCGGCCGACCGACAGTGGATTCAGACTGGTAGGTGAACAGACAGACGTTGTCCGCGAGTTGACCGCGGCCGCCCGCCAGTGCGCCGACCAGGTGCTGACCATGCAGCCCGGTGGCGGCCGGAATGCCGAAACCCTGCGGTCCGCGCTGGAACGGGATCTGCAGATGATGGAACGCGGCGTTTCCATGCGCATTCTGTACCAGCACACGGCGCGCGCGAGCCTGGCTACACGGGCGTACGTCCGCCAAGTGTCCGAGGCGGGTGCGGAGGTTCGTACGACCGGCGAGATAGCCGAACGGCTGATTGTATTCGACCGGCGGATAGCATTTATCCCGTGGCACCGGCCGGAACGGCGTACGCCCGGTGCGGCAATTGTGGAGGAACCCACGGTCGTCACATTTCTGTGCCGGATGCACGAGAGCGCCTGGCTGTCCGCGCAGCCGTTCGAGCCGGACCGGGTCGAGTACGAACAGGCGGCGGACACGCTGCAGGCGTCCATTCTGCGGCTCATGGCCCAGGGGCTGAAGGACGCGGTCATCGCCCGGCGTATGGGCATGGCGACCCGCACCTGCCGCCGGTACATCGCCGCGATCATGGAGGACCTGGGCGCCACGAGCCGGTTCCAGGGCGGGGTGCGGGCCACCCAGCTCGGCCTGCTGGCACCGGGCGGCCTGCAGGACGACGGCCAGGACAAGGACGACGACGAGGTACCCGGCGACTTCGACGACGACGAGGAGTGACTCAGCCGGCCGCGTCCAGCGCGGTCCGGATCGCGGCCACCTGCGCGCCCACCGCGTCCGGCCCGGCACCGTCGAGTACCCGGCGCATCAGCGCGGACGCGACCACCACGCCGTCCGCGCTGTGTGCGGCCGCGCGCGCCTGCTCCGGGGTGGAGATGCCGAAGCCGAGCAGTACCGGCAGGTCCGTGGTACGCCGGACCGCGGCGGCCAGCCGGGCGGCCGAGTCGGCCAGGTCGGCGCGCTCGCCGGTGGTACCCATCCGGGACACCGCGTACACGAAGCCGCGGCTGCGCGCGCCGATCTCGCGCAGCCGCTCCGGCGGGGTGGCGGGCGAGGCGAGCAGCACCAGTTCGACACCGGCCTGCGCCGCCGCCTC
>DATEJJ010001006.1:0-8180 GCA_035278125.1 Rugosimonospora sp. | reverse complement strand
CACCGCGGTCGGGGCCACGGCGCTCGCCGCGGTCGTGACACCGGGCGCGTCGCGCGCCTTCTGGACCGGGATGCTGTGGCACACCCAGCGGGTCGGCTCACTGTCCTATGTGTCCAACCAATCGCTCATGGGGCTGGTGGCCCGGCTCGACCCGGTGCGGCCCGACCGACTCGGCTGGGGCGCGGCCGTCGTGCTCGTGCTGGGCGTCTGGGTCTACCGCGGCCACCGCGCCGCCGTGGCCGGCGACGCCGAGACGGGCTTCGCCCTGGCGGGTACGGTCGCCTGCCTGGTCAGCCCGGTCACCTGGGTACACCACCTGGTCTGGCTGATCCCGGCCCTGGTCCGCCTCGCCGACGGCGGGCTGCGCGCGGACCCCGGTCGCCGGCTGGCGCCGCTGGCCGCCGCGATCGTGGCGTACACCGTGCTCAGCAGCAGCGTGGTCTGGCTCTGGTCGCAGGGCCCGGACGCGTTGACGCACCCTGCCGGCGTGGCCGGCTTCCTCGGCGGCAACGCGTACGTGTGGGTCTGCCTCGCCCTGCTGTGCGGGCTCCCCGTGCGCGGGCAGGCCGCGGATCCGCCAAGTCCGATGTGGACAGCCGGCGGGCGGGCGGCGCTGGTTCGTCATTTCACTTAACCACGCCCCGGGTCGCCCGATATGCGAAGTACGTGATCTGCGGCCGGGATGGGATGTGATCTTCGCATGGGCTTGTTCGGGGCGCGCCGGACGGCGGGCACGGAGGCAGAGGCCCTGGTCGCCGAGGCTAGGGCGAACTCGGGCGCGGTCACCAAGGTGCTGCGCGCGTTGAGCGGGGCGACCACTGGTGCCGAAGTGGCACGGGTGGCGCTGGATACCGTGCGGGAGGCGTTCGGCTGGGTGTACGGCTCGTACTGGCGGGTGAACACCGAGGAGAAGGTGCTGCGGTTCGTGGTGGAGTCGGGCGACGCGGGCCCGGAGTTCCGCCAGGTCACGATGTCCGCCTCGTTCGCCGAAGGGGTGGGTCTGTCCGGCCGGGCGTGGCGGCGCCGGGAACTGGTCTTCGTGCGCGACCTGGGTGAATTGACCGACTGCGTCCGCGCCCCGGTCGCGCAGCGGGTGGGTGTCCGCAGCGGTATCTGCTTCCCGCTGTTCGAGGCCGGGATCGTCGTGGGCACCATGGACTTCTTCAGCACGGACTCGCTCGAACCGTCCGAGCAGCGGCTGGAAACACTACGCGGCATCGGGTTGCTGGTGTCCCAGGCGATGGAGCGCATCGCGGACGGCGAGCGGCAGGACGCGTCCGCCTCGGACCTGACCGCGGTCAACAGCGTGCTGCGGGACCTGTCCGCCGCCACCTCGGTGGAGCACGCGACCCGGCAGGCGCTGGACACCATCCGCCGGGAGTTCGGCTGGGGCTACGGCTCCTACTGGGCGGTGGACCCGCGGGAACGGGTGCTGCGCTTCGTGCTGGAGTCGGGCAGCGCGGGCGACGAGTTCCGCCGGATCACGCAGAGCGCGACGTTCGCCGAGGGCGTGGGTCTGGCCGGCCGCACCTGGCGCAGCCGGGACATGGTGTACGTGCGCGACCTCGGCGAGATGACCGACTGCGTCCGGGCTCCGGCCGCGCAGCGGGCCGGCGTCAAGTCCGGCGTGTCCCTGCCGCTGATCGTGCACGACTCCGTCGTGGGCACCATGGACTTCTTCTCCACCGAGGTCATGGACCTGTCCGCCAGCCGTGCCGACGCGCTGCGCAACACCGCCTTCCTGGTTTCCCAGGCGCTGCAACGCATCCAGGAGACCAACCGGATCAGCTCGGCCGGTGCCGAACTGGTCACCTCCATCGAGGAGGCCGAACGTAACGTGGTCCAGGCCACCGCGGTGGCCAACGAGGCGCAGACCCTGACCAACGACGCGAACACGTCGGTGGAGCGGCTGTCCCGCTCCAGCACCGAGGTCGGCAACGTCGTGAAGGTCATCAACGGCATCGCGGAACAGACCAACCTGCTGGCGCTCAACGCGACCATCGAGGCCGCCCGTGCGGGCGACGCCGGCAAGGGCTTCGCCGTGGTGGCCAACGAGGTCAAGGAGTTGGCGCAGAGCACCGCGCGGGCGACCGAGGACGTGGGCAAGCTGGTCGCGGCGATCCAGGGCGACGCGGGCAGCGTGGTCGAGGCGCTGACGGCCATCGGCGACATCGTCCAGCGCATCAACGAAACCCAAACCATGATCAGCGGGGTACTGACGGAGCAGGCCGCGGTCACCCGCGACATCGTCGGTACCGGTTGACCGACGGCTCCTGACCGACCCACGTCACATCGCGTGGTGGCCGCGTGCCAGCTGGGGTAGCTCCGGGAGTTCCGGCTGGGGTGGCCGGGTGGCCTGGAGCATGGCCGCGAGCCGGGGGGCGACGGTACGCGCCTCCAGGTGCAGCCGGGCCACGTTCATACCGTCGTCGCCCACCACGGCCAGCAGCGCGGATTCGCCCACCGCGTACACCGTGAAGTACCCGCGCAGGCTGTGGATGGTCGTCTCGCGGAAGCCGCCGTGCCGCAGCGCCAGGCCGGCCTGCCGGCCCACCCCCACGGCGGCCGCCGCCAGCGCGGCCAGGTCGTGCGGCTCCTGCCCGCCCGCGGTGTCCCACATGAGCAGCAGCCCGTCCACACCCGCGATGACGCAGCCCTGCACCCCCGTCACGCGCTCACGCAGCGCCCGCAACTCCTGGATGATGTCATCCACGGCAGCCTCCCTCCGGCCCCCAGGTCGCAGCCTTGGGATCTGTACTCATCCGAGCTCCCGCAGCCCGGCCAGCACACGGTTGAGTGTGTGCGTGTCATCCTCAAACAACTCACCCGCGAACATCGCATACCACGTCGGCACGCCGCCGTCAGGCTCTGCTGCCCGCGGTGGCGCCACCGCCACGGCACCGGCCCGCCGCGGCAGCACCAGGGCGGGCACGGCCTGCGCGTGCAGCAGCGCCTTCAGTTCCCAGCGGGCCAGCGCCAGGTTCGCCACACTCCGGTCCAGCAGCAGGTGTACCACGTGCTGCGCCTCGCCGGCCAGCACCGGGCGCAGCACGTGGAACCAGGACATGCTGGTCAGCACGAGGTCGTCGACCGGCTGGCCCGCGTCGGTGACGCGGACCAGATGCGCCGCGGCCAGGGCGATGTCGGTCAGCACGCCGCCGAGGGCGTCACCGCCACCACCGTCACCGGGGCCGTCCGTACCCGCCGGTTCGCCGCCCGCCCACGACCACACGACGGTACCGGTCGCGAGCGACACCACACTGAGTGCCCGCGCCCCCGGTATCCGCGTCGCCCCGCGCAGATCGGCGACCGGCGCAGCTTGGCCGGTCAATGTCCACCTCGCCGCCGTCCCGCTAGGCCACCCCGCCGTCCAGCCTCCGCATGACCAGTCGCGCCTGGGCGAACAGCATGCCGATGTTCACCGTACGGCGGCATATGACCGCGGCCACGATCTCGGCGTTGGCGGCGCTGCGCATGAACAGGTGCACCAGGTTCTGGCTGTTGACCAGGATCTCCTGGAAATAGTGCCCACCGCCGTTCACCCCCCGCCGCTCCTTGAAGATGTCCTCGATCATGACGACGTTGCGACCCTGGAAGATGTCGAAGGTCGCGGCGGCGAGCAGGTCGAGGACCTCGTTGGGATGGTTGTCCACGGTGTCCACGGCCAGCAGCATGCCGGTGGACATGTCCACGATGCCGGCGGCCACGCAGTCCGGTACCGAACCGCGGAAGTCCTTGACCGCGTCCGTGACGATGAGGGTCATGCTCCGATCCGACACGCGCATGCCCCTTACAGCGCCAGCTCGGCTTCGATGCGGCGCAGTTGATGGCGGGCCAGGCCGAGGTTCGCGCGGCTGCGGCTGAGCGCCAGGTAGAGGAACAGCCCGCGGCCCTCGCGCGAGGTGAGCGGCCGGATCAGGTGGTACTGGGAGTCCAGCGTGATGAGGATGTCCTCAATGGAGTCCGGCAGCTTGAGCATCTCGAGGGTGCGCATCTTCGAGCGTACGACGTCGGTGTTGCCCGCGGCGGCGATGGCCAGGTCGAGGTCGGCCCCACCGCCCAGGACGCCGAGGGTCATACCGCTGGTGTAGTCCACGAGGGCGATGCCGATCGCGCCTTCGATCGTCATCCCGTCTTTGAGTGAGGTGTCCAGATCCGCCATTGGATGTTGCCTCCCGTTGGTTCGAGGTTCCCGCGCGAGACTCGCACATCTCCTGGCGCTTGGCATCCGCACTAGTACGGATAGTGGCTGACCGGCGAGACAGTACGGGTCCGAAAGACAGTATGCCTGCCAAGCCGGCTGATGGATATTGAGGCGCAAATCGGCTGCCTTCGTGATCAAACAGGGCGCCACCTGCGGTTACGTGTGCACAGAGTGCTTGCTTGATAGCTCATTGCCGATCTGTGGGACCGCTGCGGCGTGGGTGGTCTGTGCGGCGAGCACCGCGCGGTCGCCGGAGACTCCACTCGTCGCGGTGGATCTGGCCGACGAGCGGGGGCGCTGGTTCCGGGTCGTGCCGGCCGAGATGTGGGGTGTCGAAAACAACGTCCCGGGCAACATGTTCTTTCGCGAGTTCGCCGACGCGACCGATCCGGATGGCGTGTTCCGCGGCTTCCCGGCATAGCGGTAATTAATCGGACCAATCAGGCTGGGCCGTCCCGCCCCGTGTGGCGGGTGAGTCGGGTGGGCGACGCCGGGCCGGTGGCAAGGGTATCTATGATTGCCGCGTGCTACTTCCCGTCACGCTGGGTAGGCCGCAGGACGGTACCGAGCCGCCCGCGTTTGACGGGCACCGGCTCGTCGCGTACCTGCGCCGGATCCGCGAGCCGCTGTACCTTGTCGGCGGCCCACCGGGTACCGGCGTCGGCGTGGCCCTGTCCACTGTGGGCGAGGGGGATGGACGGGTACTCGGGCTGCTGCCGCCGCTGTACCCGGAGTGGCTCGGCGACCGCGGCTTCGGCGAGGTACACGGGGTCCGCTTCCCTTACGTGGCCGGCGAAATGGCCAACGGCATCGCCACCACGCGGATGGTGGTGGCGCTCGCCCGGGCGCAGCTGCTCGGCTTCTTCGGCGCGGCCGGACTCGGTGTGGCGCAGGTCGAGCGGGCCGTGGACGAGCTGGCCGCGACGCTCGGTACCGGCGCGAGCTGGGGCGTCAACCTGATCCACTCGCCGGCCGAGCCGGCGCTGGAGGAGCGGGTCGCCGATCTCTTGCTGCGCCGGCAGGTACGCCGGATCTCGGCGTCCGCCTTCATGGACATCACGCCGGCACTCGCCCGGTGCGCCGTGTCCGGGCTGCGGGTGGACCGGGCGGGCGCCATCGTGCGGCCGGTGCACGTGTTCGCGAAGGTGTCCCGGCCCGAGGTGGCCGCGCAGTTCATGTCGCCGGTACCGGCGCCGGTGCTGGCCGAACTGGTGGCGCGGGGCCAGCTCAGCGCGGGCGAGGCCCGGCTGGCGGCGCGGGTACCGGTCGCCGAGGACGTGACCGTCGAGGCGGACAGCGGGGGCCATACGGACAACCGGCCACTGGTCGCGGTGCTGCCCACCATCCTCGCGCTGCGCGACGAGCTGGCCGGGCGGTACGGGTACCAGCGGCCGATCCGGGTCGGCGCGGCGGGTGGGCTGGGCAGCCCGGCGGCGGTGGCCGCGGCGTTCGCGCTGGGCGCGGCCTATGTGCTCACCGGCTCGGTCAACCAGTTGGCGGTGGAGTCGGGTGTATCCGCGGACGCGCGTGCCCTGCTCGCCGCGGCCGACCTCGCCGACGTGGCCATGGCACCGGCGGCGGACATGTTCGAGCTCGGGGTGAAGGTGCAGGTGCTGCGGAGGGGCACGCTGTACGCGATGCGCGCCGGCCGGCTCTACGACGCGTACCGCGGGTACCCGTCGATCGAGGAGATCCCGGCGGCGGAGCGGGCCGCGCTGGAGCGGGACGTGCTGCACGCCACGCTCGACGAGGTGTGGGCGCAGACCCGCGACTTCTGGCAGCAGCGGGATCCGGCCCAGCTCGACCGCGCGGCGCGGGATCCGCGGCACCGGATGGCGCTGGTGTTCCGCTGGTACCTGGGCAAGTCCAGCCGCTGGGCGATCGACGGCGACACCGCGCGGCGCACCGACTACCAGCTCTGGGCCGGGCCGGCGGTGGGCGCGTTCAACCGCTGGACCGCGGGCAGTTTCCTGGGGGTACCGCAGGAGCGCACGGTCACCCAGATCGCGCTGAACCTGCTGGAGGGCGCGGCCGTGGTAACCCGTGCGCACCAGGCGCGCACGTACGGCGTCGCAGTACCGTCGGAGGCGTTCAGTTTCGTCCCGCGCCGGCTAGCTTGACCAACGGACGGGGGTTACGGGGATGCCTCAAGTACCGGTCGCTGTGGTGGGTGCGGGCGCGCTCCTGCCCGGTTCGCGCGGCCTCGACGAGTTCTGGCGTACGGTCGTCACCGGCGCCGACCTGATGACGGCGGTACCGGCCACCCGGTGGCTGGTCGACGACTTCTACGACGCCGACCCGCACGCGGTCGACAAGACGTACGGGCGCCGCGGCGCCTTCCTGCCCGAGGTCGACTTCGACCCGCTGCGGTTCGGTATCCCGCCGACCAACCTGCCCGCGATCGACACCAGCCAGCTGCTCGCGCTGCTCGTCGCGGAGCAGGTGCTGGACGACTGCGCCGGCGGGCACCCGACTGACCGGGAACGCGTCAGTGTCTTCATTGGAGCGTCCTCATTGGAGCGGATGGTCGAGGCGGCGGCCCGGCTGCACCGCCCGGTCTGGCTCAAGGCGCTGCGCGAGCACGGCGTGGCCGAGCCGGTCGCGCAGGCCGTCTGCGACCGGATCGCGGCCCACTACGCGCCCTGGACCGAAGAGACCTTCCCCGGCCTGCTCACCAACGTGGTCGCCGGCCGCATCGCGAACCGCTTCGACCTGCACGGCGCGAACCACACCACCGACGCCGCGTGCGCGAGTTCCCTGGCCGCGCTGTACTCCGCCGTCGCCGAGCTGTCGCTGATGCGCGCCGACCTGGTGCTCACCGGTGGCGTGGACACGATGAACGACGTCACCATGTACACCTGCTTCTCGCGTACCCCCGCGTTGTCGCCCACCGGCGACTGCCGCCCCTTCGCCGCGGCGGCCGACGGGACGATGCTCGGCGAGGGTCTGGTGTTGTTCGCCCTCAAACGACTCGCCGACGCCGAGCGCGACGGCGACCAGGTCTACGGCGTGATCCGCGGCGTCGGCGCCTCGTCCGACGGGCGCGGCGGCGCCATCTACGCGCCGCTGCCGCAGGGCCAGGTGCGCGCGCTGCGCCGGGCCTACGAGGCGGCCGGCTACGGTCCGGACACCGTCGATCTGGTGGAGGCGCACGGGACCGGCACCGAGGCCGGCGACACGGCCGAATTCACCGCGCTGCGCGAGGTGTTCGACGCGTCCGGCCGGCCCGACCGGCAGTGGTGCGCGCTCGGCTCGGTCAAGTCGCAGATCGGCCACACCAAGGCCGCGGCCGGTGCCGCCGGACTGCTCAAGGCCCTGCTCTCCGTGCACCACAAGGTCCTGCCGCCAACCATCAAAGTGGACAGTCCAAACCCGACACTCGATGTGGCGAGCAGCCCCTTCTACCTCAACACCCGTGCCCGCCCGTGGATCCATGCCACCGACCGCCCCCGCCGCGCCGCCGTGTCCAGCTTCGGCTTCGGCGGCACCGACTACCACGTGACCGTCGAGGAGTACCAGCCCGCACCCGGCGCCGCCGCACACACACCACGCCGCATGCCCGCCGCGCCGACGGAGCTGATCCTGCTCAGCGGCGAGTCCACAGTGGAGCTTCAGGCGCGGGCCGCCCGGCTCGACTTCGGCCGGCCACTCGCCGACATCGCCCGCGAGACACAACACACCTTCGGGTACGCCGATCCCGTGCGCCTTGCCATCGTCGCGTCCAGCGCCGAGGAACTGTCCACAAAGGTCACCGAGGCGCTGGCCGGCCAGCCCCTGACCCTGGCGCCGGGCCGCCTGGTGCACCACGCGACCGGCCCGGCCGCCGGCGGGCGGCTGGGCTTCCTGTTCCCCGGGCAGGGCGCGCAGTACGTCGGGATGGGTGGCGACCTCGCCATGCACCTGCACCGCGCCCGCCGAGCCTGGGACCGGGCAGCCGGGCTGGACCTCGGCGGCACCGCACCGCACCACGCCGCCT
>DATEJJ010001005.1:0-4200 GCA_035278125.1 Rugosimonospora sp. | reverse complement strand
GGCGCCCGCCCCGGGCTACGATTGTTAATCGGCTGCGATCGAAACAATTGCTGGACTGTTACCTAAGGCTGTCCAAACGGGGATCCGTTGCATCAGGAGTCACACTCCTCGACGTTGCGGGAAGGCATGCCATGGCACGTGCGTCCACGCCATCGAAGAACGGGCACCACGGCGCGTATCCGTGGCCCCGCGCTAACAGCTCAAGTACAACCGACAGCCTCAGTCCGGAGGCGGCCATGGTGTACCGGTACGTGGTGTCGCACCGGACCGCGGCGACCGAGTCGGTCATGTCCGCCACCGGGTTGGACCGGTCCCGGCTGCTGGCCGCGATACGCGAACTGCGCGAGCTGCGGCTGTTACGGGAGCCGGCCGGGCCGGCTCGCGAGTGGACCCCGGTCGGGCCGTCCCGAGCCGTGGTGGAGCTCCTCGGCGAGCGCGAGGCTCAGCTCCGGGAGCAGCACGCGAGGCTGCTCCAGGTACGCAGCCAGTTGCTCAGCCTGCAGCCCGCGTACCTGGACAGCCTGCGGCGTGGTGCCACGCCCGCTGCGGTGGACGTACTCGAAGACGACCGGGACACGCTGATCGAGTCGCTGGCGGAGCACGTGCGGCAGGCGACCGCGGAGATCTGCATCGCCCGCCCGGGACCGGAGGCCGGCGGGCCGGCGGCGGCGCCGTCGCTGCTGGCCGCGTGTCCGGAGGGGGTACAGGTGCGGGTGGTCGCCGAGGAGGTACCGGGTGGTGAGGGTACCGTCCCGGAGCCGCTGGCCGGGCCGGATGTCGAGACGCGGATCCTGCGCCCGGTACCGCAGGGGCTGATACTGGTGGACCGCCGTACCGCCGTGCTGCCCGCCGTCGGTACGAACGGTGCCTCCCGCCTGCTGGTGGTGTGCCAGCCGGATCTGATCACGGCGCTCCGGGCCGGCTTCGAACTCGCCTGGCAGGTGGCCCGCCGGCCGGTACCCGGGGACGCGCTGGGCGGCTGCCACGCGGTACGGATGGAGATCCTGCGCCACCTCGCGGCCGGCCACAAGGATGAGGTGGTGGCCAGGCGGGTCGGGCTGTCGGTACGCACCTGCCGCCGGTACATCGCGGAGATCATGCTCCAGCTCGGCGCGACCAGCCGGTTCCAGGCGGGGGCGCTGGCCGGGTACCGGTTGCTCAGCGCGGCGGACGTGGGCCTGGAGGTGGAAGCCTAGGCCGGCAGGCTCACCCGTACGGTCAGCCCGCCGTCGGCTCGCGGCTCCGCGGTGACGGTACCGTCGTGGACCCGCACGATCGAAAGCACGATGGACAGGCCCAGCCCCAACCCGCCGGCGTCCAGCGCGTCCGACCGGCGCAGCCGGGTGAACGGTTCGAACAGGCGGGGTACCTCGTCGGCGGTGATGACGTCCATGCTCGTGTTGCTCACGACGAGGGTACCTGCGCAGGTCTGTACCTTCACCTCGCCTCCGGATCTGTTGTACCGCATGGCATTGCCGATCAGGTTGGTCACGAGTTGGCTCAGCAGCACCGGATCGCCCGGTACCGGCGCGGGGTTCAGATCGAGGGTGAAGGTGATCCGGTCGCGTTCGGCGGCCAGCGCCTGGTCGATGAGCGCCTCCTTGGCGAGCCGGTCCAGCGCCACGGTCTGCCGGTGCACCAGGCCGCTCTCCCCCTGGGCGAGCAGCAGCAGTCCGTCGATCAGCCGCTCCATGCGCCGGTTGGTGTCCAGCAACTGCCCGCGTACCTTCGAAAGTTCGTCCGGGTTTGGATCCGCCAGGCCGAGCTGGATCGCGGCCCGCTGTACGCCCAACGGCGTGCGCAGTTCGTGCGAGGCGTTCGCGACGAAGTGCCGCTGGCTCTCGAACGCGGTCTCCAGGCGGGCCAGCATCGAGTCGAAGGTGTCCGCCAGGTCCTTGAGTTCGTCGCGCGGGCGTACCAGGGCGATGCGCTGATCCAGGCTGTGCCAGGACAGTTCCCGGGCGGTCGCGGTGATGCGGCGCAGCGGTGACAGCACCCGGCCGGCCATCCACCAGCCGACCGCCATCGCGAGCACGGTGAAGACCGCGAGCGAACTGGCCGACACGACGAGCAGGTGGTGCAGGGTACCGTAGCTGGTCTGGTTGACGACCTCGGCGAGACCCTGTGCTGGTACGCCCAAAGCCTTGGCGGCCTTGGTCACCGTAAGATCGGTGGTGCCGCCGGACTTGGGCAGGACCCGCGCCTTGCGGTCTACGTTCTGCTTGAGGATCAGGTACACCACGGTCAGCAGCGCGCCACCGCAGGCGACCAGCAGGCCACCGTAGACGGCGGAGAGCTTGACCCGCAACGAGATCCGGCGACCTTGATCGAGCGCCATCACGGCACCCGGTACCCGACGCCGGCCACGGTTTCGATCAGCGCCGGTCGTCCCAGTTTCGCGCGCAGCTTGCTCATGGTGATGCGTACCGCGCTGGTGAACGGATCCGCGTTGGCGTCCCAGGCGCGTTCCAGCAACGTTTCCGCGCTCACCACCGCACCGTGCGCCTGCAACAGGACTTCGAGCACCGCGAATTCCTTCGGAGACAGTCCGAGCGGCCGGCCGTCGCGGGTCGCGAGCCAGCGGGCGCGGTCCAGTACCACCCCGCGGTGTTCGAGTACCGGCGGCAGCGCCTCGACGGCCCGCCGCCCCAACGCCTGTACCCGCGCCGTCAACTCCTCGAAGTCGAACGGCTTGACCAGGTAGTCGTCGGCGCCGATACGCAGCCCCTCCACCCGGTCGTGCAGTCCACCGGCGGCGGTGAGCATGAGAACGCGGGTACGGACCGGGGATCCGATCAGTTCGCGGCAGATGTCGTCGCCGGGTACGTCGGGCAGGTCGCGGTCGAGCACGACAACGTCGTACACCTCGGTCAGCAGGTGCTCCCGGGCCTGCCGTCCGTCGTAGGCGACATCCACCGCCATCGCTTCCTTGCGCAGGCCGGCAACCACGTAGTCGGCCAGCACGCGTTCATCCTCTACGACGAGTACTCGCATCTATGCCTCCGGTCGTGCGCCGCGGGCGGGTGCGACAGTACCCCACCGCCGGCTGAAACATCTGCGAAACAGCGCGCCCGCTACACCAGTGTGGAGGGCCGCGGTCGACCCGTGCGGCCCCGTGACGAGGAGGACAATCCGATGTTCCCGCAGAAGCGGAACCGGCGGGCCGCCATCGTCCTGGCGGTACTCGCCGGGCTGCTGGCGGTCGCCGGATGCGCGACCGGCCACCCGTCGGCCGCCGCGAGCCCGACCCCCAACGCGCAGGACGCGATGCTGGTCTGGGTGCGGTGCATGCGCAGCCACGGCGTGCAGGTACCAGAAGATCCCAACGCCACGGGTTTCCCGAAGCCGCCCGGTGGTGCCGCCGCGTTGCAGGCCGCGGAGGACGCGTGCCGCGCCGTCGCGCCGCCCAAGCTGCAGAACGGCAACGACACGGCGGCACAGGACCGGATGCTGGCCGCGGCCCGCTGCCTGCGCGCGCACGGGCTGGACGTACCCGATCCGCAGCCCGGCCAGGGCCTCTCGCTGCCGCCCGGCAGCACGAACAACCCGGCCGCGCAGGCGGCGGTCAGCGCCTGCCTGAAGCCGAACGCCAGCTCTAGCAAGGTCAAGTGACGTGGCGCTGGTGGAACACGAAGCCGAACGCGACGGCGCGCCCCCGGCCGGCGAGCAGCCGCCGGGCCACGGCTACCGGGGTCGCCGCCGCGGCGTTCTGTGGCTGCTGGCCGGGGTTGCGGTGACCGCGGGCACGGTGGCCGGCGTGGCTGAGCTGCGCCGGTCACCCCGGGCCGCACCGGTCGCAGACCAGAACACGACGACGGTACCGGTCGAGCGCACCGACCTGGTTGACCGGGTCCGGGTGGACGGCACGCTCGGGTACGCCGGCTCCTACGCCGTACCCGCTCGCACCGGCGTGGTGACCTGGCTGCCCGCGCTCGGTGCGGTGATCGGCCGGGGGCAGCCGGTCTACCGCAGCGGCAACCAGTGGGTATCGGTGTTCTACGGCACCATGCCGCTGTGGCGCACGCTGGATTCCGGCCTCACCGGCGAGGATGTCCGCGAGCTTCAGGTCAACCTGAACGCGCTCGGGTACCACGTGTCGCCGGACGGTCACTTCGGGGCCGGCACCGCGAACGCGGTACACCGGTGGTGGCGGGACCACGGCCGTACCGACGGCTCCTCGACGGTGGCGCCGGGCGAGGT
>DATEJJ010001004.1:0-4715 GCA_035278125.1 Rugosimonospora sp. | reverse complement strand
GGCCGTCACCGCGGGCCTGACCGCCCGGCACGTGCCGGGCGCGTTCGGGCCCGGCGAGATCCTGATCCTGCTGTGCCTGCTGGTCGTGGCCATCCGCGGCGCCCGCCCGTGGCCGGCGGCGGCGACCGCGACCGCGCTCGGGGCCGCGATCGTCACCCAGCCGGTACGGGTACCGGTCACCCTCGGCGACACCGCCACCACCTACGCCGTGATCACCGTCCTGGCCCTGATCGTGCTCGGGGTGGCCACCCTCAGCGGGTACCTGCGGTCGCTCGACCAGCGCCGCCTGACCGCGCTGGCCGAACTGCGCCGCGCCGAGAAGCTGGCCACGGCGGCCGACCTGCACGACTTCGTCGCCCACCACGTGACCGGCATCCTGGTACAGGCCCAGATGGCCAGGATGCTGGTCGACAGCGAACCGGAGCGCCTCGCCCCGATCCTCGCCGGCATCGAGCACGCCGCCGCACAGGCCCTGGACTCCATGCGCCGTACCGTCACCCTGCTGCGCGCCGACGCGAACCCGGCCTACGACCTGGCAGCCGTACCCGACCTGGTCAGCACCTTCCGCCACAGCCTCGGACCCGCCGGACCCGCCGTCACCTTCCGCCAGGACCCCGACGTACCGGGCGACCTCCCGCCCGAGATCCAGGCCGCCGCCTTCCGGGTCATCCAGGAGGCGCTCACCAACGCGCGTACCCACGCGGCCAACGCGACCCGGGTCGACATCGAACTGCGCTACGACAGGCAGGGCCTGCACATCACCGCGTGCGACGACGGCACCCCCGACGCCGCGCCGCCCCACCCCGGCCGGGGCTTCGGCCTGCTCGGGCTCACCGAACGCGTCACCGCACTCAACGGCAGCCTCGACGCCGGACCACGGCCCACGGGCGGCTGGCGACTCGCCGCCGTCGTACCCCCGCCGGCGGGCTGAGCCGACGTCCATTGTGGACGATACCCGTGCCCCGGGCATGAGCGATTGAGTATCGACTTTTCGCCACCGCACCGGTGGGGTCCGGATGCTGCGCGCCGCCACCGTGGCCCACGTCTCCGGGTCGTCGCGCGTGTAGCCGACCACGGGGCAGGCGTACCCGGCGGTGGACAGCAGGCGCCGGTACCCGCATCGTATAAGGATACATCGATGTATCGGCGAAGGTTGGGGATCATGAAGTGTGTGTCGCGCACGGCGTTGAGGCGGGGAGCTCTGCTGTTCGTTTGGGTGGTGGCCGCCGGTGGTTCTGCCGCGGCGGCCACCACGGGCAGCGGCCGGGCCGCGCCGGTGGATCCTCTGGTGGCTCTCTACGACCACGTCTCCCCGTACGCCGCCGCCGACTACACGGCCACCTCGTGGGCGCCGTTCTCGTCGACCAGGAACGCGGCGGCAACGCTGATCCGGCGCGGAGGCACCGGCGCTGCCGAGCGCGTGGCGACCCGCGTGACACTCCAGCACGCCGCCGATGGTCTGGTGATGGTCCGCGGGCTGCGGAGCATGGTGGCCGGCTACCGGACGCGCTCCGCACGCAGATACACCACCGCATCGTGGGCGCCCTTCACCAGGGCGTTGCGCGCCGCGGCCGGTGTCGCCGGCGACGCGTCGGCAACCGCGCGGGAGGTCGCCGCCGCGAAGACGGCGCTGCAGACCGCTGCCGGCAACCTGGTGGCCGCCGACGCGGGAACGTTCGAAACTATCACGAACGATTCCTTCTGGACCGACATCAACGGCAATCCCATCTATTCGCAGGGTGGTGGCGTCTTCAGGTTCGGCGACACCTACTACTGGTACGGCGTGCACTACGTGGGCGCCGAGGACTACCGGGCCAACCCGACGAAGAAGTACGACAACGAGGTCACGTTCGTCTCGATCCCGGTGTACTCGTCGCAGGATCTGGTGCACTGGAAGTTCGAGAACAACGTCGCCACGACCGCCACCACCTTGCCGGACGGGAGTCCGCTCAGCGGTTGGGTGGGGCGCCTGGGTGTGGTGTACAACGAGAACACCGGCAAGTACGTGCTCGTCACGCAGGGGCCGGGCGGGGTGGTGTTCCTGCGGGGCGACTCACCGACCGACACGTTCGAGGGCGCCGCCGTCCAGGCCCAGATCACCAACTCGCCGACAGCGGGTACCGGGGACCAGACCATCTTCACCGACGACGACGGGAAGGACTACCTGGTCTTCTCCAACGCGTCGGGGCGTGCCCACGCCTTCGTCGCGAAGCTGCGGGACTCCGACTCGCTGGCGGTGGAGCCGGCCGTGGAGATCGGCTTCAATTCGGCCGGCCGCGAGGGCAACGCCATGTTCAAGCTCGACGGCAGGTACTACATGGCGGCGTCGGACCTGCACGGCTGGAACGCCTCGGTCGCACACGTCATCGAGTCGACGGCCGGCACCATTCAGGGCGCCTACAGCAGCGAGTACACGCTGCCGGGTACCGAGATGGACTATGGCCACGTGACCCAGACCGGGTTCTTCGTGACCGTGGACGGAACCGTGCAGCACACGGTCATCTTCGCGGGTGACCGCTGGGCGGATTTCGCGTGGAACGGCACCGGATACAACCAGTGGATGCCGGTGGACAAGACCGGCTCGCGGCCCCAGTTCCATTCGCTCAGCCAGTGGCAGTTCAACGCCACCACGGGACAGTGGCGGGTCGGGCCGCAGAACAACTACATCCTCAACCCCGAGTTCGCGGCCGACCGGATCGTGACCCCGACGCTGACGGGGTGGACCAACTTCACCGATTCCGGAGCGAGCGCGATCGTGACCAACGTCAGCGGCGGGGCGAACGGGAGTCGCTTCGCGCTGCAGATCGGGGCCGCCCAGCCGTACTCGGGCGGCGTGCGGCAACAGGTCACCGTGCCGGCCGGTACCTACACGCTGTCCGCGTTCGCCAGGACTGTTGGTTCGCTCAGCAGCGCGCAGGTGACGGTCACCGACGCCAGCGGCGCGGTGCGTACCCTCAACATCCCGGCATCAAGCACCTGGACCCGCCACGAACTCGCGGGCTTCCCGCTGGCCGCCGGTACCGCCACCGTGACGGTACGAGCCGCGAGCAGCAACGGATCCCTCTTCGTCGACGGCCTCGCACTGATCCAGGCAGCTGGTCACCTGGTGAGGTACCGGTGACGAGCGCGACCCGGCCGTCGAGGGGTGCCACGTGGTCACGATGATCTGTGGCAGCAACGTCGACCTGGGCGCCTACCGCCCGCGGGTCCGCGACCAACGGCGGCCATACGAGTCAGGGCACGCCTGACGGGGCCGGTGACGACCTGCTCGGGCTGTCGGATGCCCGGCGGATGGTCGATGGGTGCACCACGGCGGTGGTTCCGGATCTAGGCTGTCGCCGTGGGTCGGGGAGGCATCGATCCGCCCGGGGTGCGTGGGCGGAGCGAGTTGGGGGTGGCCTCGGTCGTCGCCGTGGTGTGCCTGCTGCTCGCCATCGGGGAGATCGGCATCTACGTGGCGCACGGGGCGGCACCGGCCGACCGGTCGGTGGCCACGGTCGAGCTGTGGCGGTACGTGTTGCAGGGGTCGGCCGAGGCGGTGGCCGGGCTCGTGCTGGTGGCCCGGCGGCGGGCGCGGGTACTGGGCTGGCTGCTGCTCGGTGGTGCACCGCCGTTCATGCTGGCCGCGTGCCTGTCCACCTGGCTGCGCTTCACCACCTCGGTCACGCCCACCGTGGCGGCGGCGGTCTACCTGGAGGCCCTGCTCTGGGACGTACCGCGGGTGCTGTGGGCGCTGCCGGGTCTGTACTTTCCCGACGGGCGGCTGCCCGGTCGCTGGGCCCGTCCGGTGCTGGCCGGCCTGGTCCTGTCGATCCTGGGCGCCGAGGTGGTCGACCTGATCGGCAAGGCGTGGTGGGTGCCCGGCGGCGTACCGATGGCCAACGCCCTGTACCTGCCGCGGCTGGGCGGGCTGGTGGCGGCGGTCCGGGGGCCGCTCGTGGTGCTGGAGTCGGTCGGGCTGGTCGTGTGCGCGGTGAGCCCGGTCCTGCGGTGGCGGCGGGCGACCCCGGTGGCCCGCCGGCAGATCGCCATCGCGCTGCCCGGGTTCCTGCTGTTCCTGACCGTCGAGGCGATCCGCCAGCGGTACTGGTCGGGGTGGGTGGCCGCCGCGGTGCTGGCCGTGGCGGTGCTGTGGCCGGCGGCGGTCGGGTACGTCATCGTGCGCGACCGGCTCTACGTCCTGGACCGGGCGGCGCGCCGGATCGTGGCCGGTGCGGTACCGGTGGCGCTGCTGGTCGCGGTGTACGTGGTCGCGGCGGTCGTGATGTCCGCCGCGCTGCCCGGTGAAGGTGCGCCGCTCGCGGCCGCCGTCGCGGCGCTGGCGGCACTCGTCGGTCTGGTGCTGCGCCCGATCAGTGCCTGGGTCTCCGCCCGGGTGGACCGGCTGCTCTACGGCGACCGTGCCGAGCCGTACCAGCTTGCCCGGCAGCTCGCCGCCCGGCTGCGGGACGGCGTCGCGTCGGCACGGATACCCGAGGCGGTGTGCCAGATCGTGGTGAGCGCGCTGCGGCTGCCGGGGGCGGCTCTGGAGGCGACCACGGGCCGGCTGGCGGCGGTCGGCGCGGTGGACGGCGGCGCGGTGCTGGAGCCGTTCGAGCTGCGGTACCAGGGGCAGCGGGTCGGGCGCCTGCTGGTGGCGCCGCGGGAGGGGCAGCAGCGCCTGGACGAGTTGGACCGCGCCGCCCTGCAACCGCTGGCGGACCTGGCCGCACCCG
>DATEJJ010001003.1:0-3337 GCA_035278125.1 Rugosimonospora sp. | reverse complement strand
CCGTGCTCGACCGCGGCGCGGTGGGCGGGGCGCTGCTGCTGTCCCGGTTCCTCGTCCCGCTGCCGCTCGGTGCGGTGGCCGGCGGGCTGCTGGTACCCCGGCTCGGGCACCGCTGGGTGAGCGCCCTCGGGCTGGCCCTGGCCGCGCTGGCCTTCTGGCTGGTGGCCGGCTGGCCGGCGCACGTGCTCGCCGTGCCGTACCGGATCGGGCCGCTCGGCCTGCCCCGGCTGGACGCCACCCTCGCCCTCGCCGGCTTCGGCCTCGGCCTGGTGATCGCGCCGCTGGCCGGTGCGGTCCTGCGCGCGGTGCCGGCCGCGCAGCACGGCGTCGCCTCGGGGCTGCTCGTGGTGGCCCGGATGATGGGCATGCTGGTCGGCGTGGCCGCGCTGTCCGCCTGGGGGCTGCACCGGTTCCAGCAGCTGACCGCCCACCTGGCCACCCCGCTGCCGTTCGGCATGTCCGACCAGGAGTACGCGCGCCGCCTCGCCGTCTACACCGAGGCGGTACGCGCCGCGCTGCGCCACGAATACCGGGACATCTTCCTCGTGACCGCGGCCATCTGCGTCCTCGCCGCCCTGCTCGCCCCCGCCCTGCCGCACCGGGGAGACTCGTCACGTGCGTACTGAACAGGTGCTCTCCGCGTACCGCGAGTTCCTCTCGGGCCGGCGGTACGAGCCGGATGTGGTGAGCTTCTTCCACGAGGTGGTGGCGTCGGTCCCCGCCTACCGCGCGTTCCTCGCCGGCGCCGGCGTGGACCCGGGCACGGTACGCAGCGTCGCGGACTTCCACCGGCTCCCGCTGACCACAAAGGACACCTACCACCAGCGGTACCCGCTGCCTGAGCGGTGCCGCGGCGGGCGCCTGGACGGCTGCGACATGGTCGCCGTGTCGTCGGGCTCGTCCGGTACGCCGACCGTCTGGCCCCGGTCGCTCGCCGACGAGCTGCGCATCACGGAGCGGTTCGAGCAGGTCTTCCGCACGTTCGGCGCGGATCGCCGCAGCACGCTCGCGGTCGTCTGCTTCCCGCTGGGTACCTGGGTCGGCGGGCTGTTCACCACCGCGTGCGTACGGCACCTGGCCGCCAAGGGCTTCCCGGTCACCTGCGTGGCACCGGGCAACAACAAGGCCGAGATCCTGCGGGTCATCCCGCAGCTCGCGCCGCACGTCGAGCAGGTCGTGCTGCTCGGGTACCCGCCGTTCGTCAAGGACGTCATCGACAGCGGCAGCGGCTGGGCCGGGTACCGGATGCGCCTGGTGTTCGCGGGCGAGGTGTTCAGCGAGCAGTGGCGGGACCTCGTCGCCGCGCGGGCGGGCATCGCGGACCCGACCACCGCGACCGCCTCGCTGTACGGCACGGCGGACGCGGGCGTGCTGGCGAACGAGACGCCGCGCTCGATCTCGATCCGGCGGTTCCTGGCCGGCCGGCCGGAGCTGGCCCGGGAACTCTTCGGCGAGGCGCGGCTGCCGACGCTGGCCCAGTACGATCCGGCGAGCCGCTACTTCGAGGTACAGGACGGGACCCTGCTCTTCTCCGGCGACAACGGCATCCCCCTGGTGCGGTACCACATCGCGGACGAGGGCGGGCTCGTACCGCACGCGGACCTGCTCTCCTTCTGCGCCCGGCACGGGTTCACCCCGGCGGACGGACCCGAGCTGCCGTTCGTGTTCGTGTTCGGCCGGTCGCTGTTCGTGGTGTCCTTCTACGGCGCGAACATCTATCCCGAAAACGTCACGGTCGGGCTGGAGCAGCCGGGCATCAGCGACTGGGTCACCGGCAGGTTCGTCCTGGAGGCGGGCGAGGACGGCGGCGGCGACCGGCGGCTGCGGGTCACCGTGGAGCTGGCACCCGGCCGGGACGGGGACGCCGGCCTGCTCGCCGGGTCGATCCGCGCGCAGCTGATCCGGCTCAACAGCGAATTCGCCCACTACGTACCGGCGGAGCGCCAGCTACCCGAGGTGGTGCTGCGGCCGGCGGGCGACCCGGAGTACTTCCCGGTCGGCGTCAAGCACCGCTATACCCGGCCGCCCGGCGACCCCATCCCAGGATCGCGAGGCTGACCAGGACGACCAGGGTGGCCCCGGTGAAGTACACGGCGGTCGCGAACGGGCCGTTCGTGAAGTCGTCGAGGTGGAACAGCGCGGCCACGTCGAGCACGCCGAACCACACCGCGACCGAGGGCAGGAACGCGCGCACCGCCCGGTACCGCCGCTCGAACGCGAGCATCGCGGTGCCCGTACCGAAGAACATGAGCCAGCCCGCGACGACCTGAGCCATCAGCGGGGTGAGCAACCAGGGCCAGACCTTGCCGACCGCGGCCGGGGCCGTGAACAGCGCCACGCCGAAGGCGTCGATGAGCCCGCCGACGACGCCCGCGCCGCGGCCGAGCCAGCGCGGCAGCAGCCGGTCGTCCGGCTCGATCCCCGGGTCGGCGCCGCGGTTGCGGACCAGGATGACCGGCAGGCCCAGCGGCAGCGCGGCGTAGATGACCAGCCAGACCCAGAACCGGACCGAGCCGGTCGGGAACCGGTCCAGGTGCAGCAGCGTAGCGATGATCATCGCGTACGCGAACGGGATCGTCGCGACGGTGGCCAGGATCGAGGTACGCCACCGGTTGAGCACCAGCATCGTGCTGATCGCGCACGCGCCGAACGTGTAGCCCGCGCCCACCCAGACCGCGCTCATCGACGGGCGGATGGACCACGCCCAGAACTGCGCGGTGTGCCCGGGCGCGAACACGAGCAGCGGCCCGAACACCGCGGTGAGCGGCACCAGGGGAAGGAACATCCACCTCGCCAGCGGCGAGAGGCGATCATCGCCGGCCATGGCCGCATTCTGCCGGTCGGAGCGGCACCGGCCCATGCACTGTTCAGCCGATCACCCGTCCGGTGACCGTCCCGTGGCAGCCATCAGGAAACCTCATTGATTGGGTCTGGTGCGGCGTTAACTACCACTGTAAGTTTGTGGGCCAAGAGCACGTCATGCCCCGCAAGGTGCGCCGTCCAGCGCTGCCGGGATCGAGCGTGGTACCCATGCCTGTCGCGTCCGTTACGCCAGCGGAGGGACTCGTCCTCTCCGGCATCGGCGTGCGGTTCGGCGGGCTGGTGGCGCTGGAGGACGTGTCGCTCGCGGTACCGCCCGGTGCCGTGGTGGGCGTCATCGGGCCCAACGGTGCCGGCAAGACCACGCTGTTCAACGTCGTGTGCGGCTTCGTACCCGCGCAGCGCGGCACGATCCACTGGCGCGGTACCCGGCTGCGGCCCCGCCCGCACCGGCTGGCCGGGTACTCCATCGCCCGTACCCTCCAAGGGATCGGGCTCTTCGGCGGCCTGACCGTAC
>DATEJJ010001002.1:0-2729 GCA_035278125.1 Rugosimonospora sp. | reverse complement strand
CCTGCTCCTCGCCGGCCGCGTCCGGGGCCTCGGCCGCCGCGGCCACCGGCTCGGGGGCCACGGGCTCGACCGCAGGGACGGGCTCGGCTGGGGCGGGCTCGGCCGGTGCCTCGGCCTCCGTCGAAGGCTCGGGATCGGGGCGCGCCTTACCGGACTTACCGGTACCGCTGGTGCCGCGCTTGGCCGGCATGGCGCGCCTCCTCGTGAAGTCAGACCCGAGCTGCGGTGCTGCGGCGCCAGCGTACCGTGGGCCGCAGGACGGCCGGGTCGGCCCGGTGCTTGTACCGGTCGGCGACCGCGTACAGCGAGGTCAGCAGCGTGTCCGAGAGCAGGTGCGGAGCCAGGCCCAGCTCCACCAGACCGGTGTACGACACCTTGTAGTAGTGCGCCTCGGCCTCCACCCGCGGGTTGTCCAGGTGCTCCACCGCGACCGCGTTCGGGTGCAGGTCCGCCACCAGCTTCGCGATCTCCAGTACCGACATGCTCTCGGTCATCTGGTTGAACACGCGGTACTCGCCCGGCTTGGCCGGGTGCTCGGCGGCCAGGCGGATGCACTCCACCGTGTCCCGGATGTCGATCAGCCCGCGGGTCTGCCCGCCCTCGCCGTACACGGTCAGCGGGTGGCCCAGCGCGGCCAGGATGATGAAGCGGTTGAGGACCGTACCGAAGACCGCGTCGTAGTCGAACCGGGTGGCGAGCCGGTCGTCACGTACCGTCTCGTCGGTCTGCTGGCCATACACGATGCCCTGGTTGAGGTCGGTGGCGGGCAGGTTCCAGACCCGGCAGGCGAACTCGATGTTGTGGCTGTCGTGCACCTTGGACAGGTGGTACATGGACGGCGGCCGCTTCGGGTACAGCATCCGGTCGCTGCGCCCGTTGTGGGTGACGGTGAGCCACCCCTCCTCGATGTCGATGTTCGGGGTGCCGTACTCCCCCATCGTGCCCAGCTTGATCAGGTGGATCGCGGGGTCGATCTCGGCGATCGCGTACAGCACGTTGAGGGTGCCGACGATGTTGTTGGTCTGCGTGTATACCGCGTGCTGGCGGTCGATCATCGAGTACGGCGCCGCCCGCTGCTCGGCGAAGTGCACCACCGCGTCCGGGGCGAACTCGCGGATCACCCGGTAGGTGAACTCGGCGTCTGTGAGATCCCCCACATAGCTGGCCAGGCGTACCCCGGTCAGCTCGTGCCAGGCCCGTACCCGGGTGGTCAGTGACTCGATCGGTACCAGGGTGTCCGAGCCCAACTCGTGGTCGTACTGGCGCCGCACGAAGTTGTCGACGATGCCGACGTCGTGGCCGCATTCGGACAGGTGCAGCGCGGTCGGCCAGCCCAGGTAGCCGTCACCACCCAGAACCAGGATTCTCATGCCGGTCCTTTCAATACCTGTTACACGATCGGTGCAAGAGCGTTACCCCCGATCTTTACCCGGGAACCTCAGAACCGCCTCACAGTCCTACGGCCCATGGGACACCCGCCGAACGGGCAGCATAGCCTTGGAGCCGTGATGATCCTCCGCGGCAGGTGGGGTCGCTTTGTCCGGTACGGGGCCAGTTCGGCGGCTGCCACGGCCGCCAGTGCCGGAGCGTTCGCGATCGCCTACCAGCTGTCACATCTCGGGCCGGGGCTGTCCAGCGTCGCGGCCTTCCTGGCCGGTGCCGCGATCAACTTCGTCGGCAACCGGTACTGGGCCTGGGCCCGCCGCCAGCGCGCGCGGCTCGGCCGGGACGTCCTCGGATACCTGCTGCTCGCGGTCGGCACCGCGGTGGCCGCCGCGCTGGTGACCAGCCTGGCCGACAGCTGGACCGACCGGCTCGGGCTGTCCGGCGACCGGCGTACGGTACTGGTGGAAGGTGCCTATTTCGCCACCTACGCGGCGATGTTCCTGGTCAAGTTCGTGGTGCTGGACCGGCTGCTGTTCGCCGAGCGCTCCCGCCACCAGGTGGAGAGCACCACCCGCGCGTAGCGCAGCCCGTAGACGAGGTTGTTGCCCTTCTTGGACTTCCCGCCGGTACGCTGGCGCATCGTCATCGGCCGCTCCACCACCCGGTACCCGCGGCAGAGCACCCCGAGCAAAAGCTCCGAGGACTGGTACTGCGGCTGGGTCAGCAGCACCGCACCGGTCACCTCGGCGCGCATCGCGCGGAACCCGAACGAGGTGTCCGTGATCCGCTGCCCGCCCAGCACCGAGACCAGCCGCGCGAAGACCCGGGTACCGAGCCGGCGTACCCGGTCGGTGGACTCGTTCGCGCCCAGCTGGCGGGAGCCGGTGACGAAGTCCGCCTCGCCGGACAGCAGCGGAGCCAGCAGCACCGGCAGCTCGGCCATGTCGTACTGGCCGTCCGCGTCCGAGGTCACCACGAACCGGGCGCCGTGCTCGCGGGCCAGGTGGTACCCGAGCCGCAGCGCCGCGCCCTGGCCGCGGTTGACCGGCACGTCGCAGGTGTACGCGCCGTGCCGCCGGGCCACCTCCGCCGTGGCGTCCCGGGCACCGTCGACCACCACCAGCGGCGCCACCGCCAGCCCGAGGCACCGCTCCGGTACCGCGTCCAGCACCGGCCCCAGGTTGGCCTCCTCGTTGTACGCCGCGATCAGCAGCGCCACCTCGGGCAGGCGCAGCTCGCCGTACCGCTCGTGGAACTCGGCCAGCGCCTTCTCGTCGGCCGGCTCGGGGAAGCCGCCGGACGCGGCCGGCCCGCCCGCCCGCCGGTGCAGCAGGGCCGCCAGG
>DATEJJ010001001.1:0-11115 GCA_035278125.1 Rugosimonospora sp. | reverse complement strand
GGGCCGGCGAGATCGTGTCCGCGAACGGGGCCCGCCTGGCTGGCTGCCGGCTGGACGGGCTCGACCTGGTGGTCACCGTCGAGGTCGCCGCCGCCGGACTCGGGCGCGGCTTCGGACCGGCCCGCGCCTCCGCCCGAGCCGGCCCGGACCGTGCCGCGGCAGGCCACACCCACGCCATGCCGGGCCCGCACCTGGGCAGCGAGCCGGGTTGTGTCGCGCTTCGCGCCCCGGGCGACCGCGTCCCGGTCAGCCAGGACGCGGTCGCCGGACCCCACCCTTCCCGGGTGGGGACGCGCGCAACCGTGCCGGCGCGCGAGGCCGGCCGGCGAAAGGTACGCGGATCTTGCCCTGAACCGTGGCTCCTGAGTCGGGTTACCGTCCAACCGGCTGCACACCGGTCCACACTCGATGGTTAGATTCCCGTGAGGGGATGACGCGGGGCCGGCCGCTGGCGAACGCGACAGTGCTTCCAGCCGCGGTCGAGCCTGTGTACCCGCTGGCGTCGTCGCCACCGGAGGAGGTGGGTATGGAGTTGTCGCTGTCCACCCGGACCGTGGCCGGTCACCGGGTGCTGGAGGTGGGCGGAGAGATCGACGTGTATACCGCGCCTCAGCTGCGGGAGCGCCTCATCGCACTGGTCGAGGACGGGGCCCGCCAGGTGGTGGTCGACCTCGGGCGGGTGGAGTTCCTCGACTCGACCGGGCTCGGCGTGCTGGTCGGCGCGCTGAAGCGGCTGCGCGGGGTGAGCGGCGACCTGTCTCTCGTATGCGCGCAGGAGCGCCTGCTGAAGATCTTCCGGATCACCGGGCTCGACCGGGTGTTCACGATCTACAACTCGGTCGACGCGGCGACCTCCGGTGGCTCCGGAGGCGCGGGGGCACCCGCGGGCGCGGCCGGCTGAGGCGCGGATGCCGACGGTACGGCTCTCCTTCACCCCGGCACCGGCGCACGTACGGACGGCGCGCCTGGTCGGGGTCGCCGTGGCCCGGAAGGCGGGAGTGTCCGCAGAACTGTTCGACGAGATCCGGCTGGCCGTGGGTGAGGCATGCTCGCGGGCGGTCGCGCTGCACCGCCAGCACGGCCTGGTCGACCTGGTCGACGTGCTGATCGAGGACGACGCGGACTTCACGATCCGGGTGACGGACCGGGCACCCATCGACGCGGCTCTCGGTCCCGCGCTGCCCGACCTGCTCGACCCGGTCGCCCTGCTGGACATCTCGCCGCCGCTGGCGAGCCCGGACAGCGGGGTGACCGGGGAGCACGCCGCGACCGAGGAGACGGTCGCGGTCAACATGCGGCTGGCGCTGCTGGCCGGTCTGGTGGACGAGATCTCCGTACGGCCGGCCGACGACGGGCCGGGTACCGAGGTCCGGATGACCTGGCCGACCGGCTCCGGGCGCAACGGGGCCGGTCGACCCTGACCGAGGACACTTCGGCGCGCATACCGTCGGATCGGACGATAACCTGGCCACATTGTCGACAGGCGATGTGACCAGGCACGCTGGGTGCCGCTAAAGTACCCGGGTCATTTGCTACATCCCAGGCTCGGCGTTTGTCGGCCATGAGATGCGGTTAACTCCCCGCGTGGAGATCGTCGTCGTCCCCCGACCGGACGACGCGCGCATATCGGTACAGGAGGACATAGATGTCCGGGGCAACGGCCTTCATGAGTGAGGGCACCCTGTCCCTTACCGGTAACAACTTGACCTACGTCATCATCGCCGCGGTCATCGCGCTGGTGGCGTTGGGATTCGCCGCCGGCCTGGTCAGGGCGGTACTGGCGACCGGTAGGGGTACCCAGAAAATGCAGGACATCGCCGGAGCGGTGCAGGAGGGTGCCAGCGCGTACCTCTTCCGCCAGTTCAAGACGCTCGGCGTGTTCGTGGTCATCGCGGTCGTGCTGCTGTTCCTGCTGCCCGTCAACGAGGGGGGCGCGGCGGTCAAGATCGGCCGTTCGGTCTTCTTCATCGTCGGCGCGGTGTTCAGCGCGTTCATCGGCGGCGCCGGCATGGCCCTGGCCACCCGTGCCAACCTGCGGGTGGCTGCCGCGGCCAACAGCGGCGAGGGCGGCCGCGAGCGCGCCATGCAGATCGCGTTCCGCACGGGCGGCGTGGTCGGCTTCCTGACCGTCGGGCTCGGCCTGTTCGGCGCGTCGGTGGTCGTGTTCATCTACCGCGGCGACGCCCCGACCGTCCTGGAGGGCTTCGGGTTCGGCGCCGCGCTGCTGGCCATGTTCATGCGCGTCGGCGGCGGCATCTTCACCAAGGCGGCGGACGTGGGCGCCGACCTGGTGGGCAAGGTCGAGCAGGGCATCCCGGAGGACGACCCGCGCAACGCCGCGACGATCGCCGACAACGTGGGCGACAACGTCGGCGACTGCGCCGGCATGGCGGCCGACCTGTTCGAGTCGTACGCGGTGACCCTGGTCGCGGCGCTGATCCTGGGCAAGGCGGCCTTCGGCGAGCAGGGTCTGGTGTTCCCGCTGATCGTGCCGACGATCGGGGTGCTCACCGCGATCATCGGCGTGTTCATCACCCGGCTGCGCGCGTCGGACCGTTCCGGCCTGACCGCGATCAACCGGGCGTTCTTCATCTCGGCGCTGATCTCGGCGGTGCTGGTCGCGATCGCCGCCTGGCTCTACCTGCCCGGCACCTTCGCCGGCCTGACCAACTCGCCCCTGGCCAGCGAGGGTCGCAACCCGCGCGTGGTGGCCATCGTCGCGGTGGTGATCGGTATCGCGCTCGCCGCGATCATCCAGGCGCTCACCGGGTACTTCACCGAGACCGGCCGGCGACCGGTCCAGGACATCGGCAAGACCGCACTGACCGGCCCGGCCACGGTGGTACTGGCCGGGGTGAGCGTGGGCTTCGAGTCGGCGGTGTACTCCGCGCTGGTCATCGGGGCCGGCGTGTACGGCGCGTTCCTGCTCGGCGGCGGGAGCATCGTGCTGTCCCTGTTCGCGGTCGCGCTGGCCGGTACCGGCCTGCTGACGACGGTCGGCGTGATCGTCGCGATGGACACCTTCGGGCCGATCTCCGACAACGCGCAGGGCATCGCGGAGATGTCCGGCGACATCGACGAGCAGGGCGCGCGGGTGCTGACCGACCTGGACGCGGTCGGCAACACCACCAAGGCGATCACCAAGGGCATCGCGATCGCCACCGCGGTGCTGGCCGCGACCGCGCTGTTCGGCTCGTACACGGACACGGTGGGTACGGCGCTGGCCAAGGCGAAGTCGACCGAGGTGCTCAACGAGATCCTGAACGTGGCGAACCCGGGCAACCTGGTCGGCCTGCTCGCGGGTGCGGCGGTGGTGTTCCTGTTCTCCGGCCTGGCGATCAACGCGGTCTCCCGGTCGGCCGGTGCGGTGGTGTACGAGGTGCGGCGCCAGTTCCGCGAGTTCCCCGGGATCATGGACGGTACCCAGCGCCCGGAGTACGGCAAGGTCGTGGACATCTGCACCCGGGACGCGCAGCGGGAGTTGATCACTCCCGGCCTGCTGGCGGTGATGGCCCCGATCGCGGTCGGGTTCGGCCTCGGCGTGGGTCCGCTGGCGGCGTACCTGGCCGGTGCGGTCGGCACCGGTACCCTGATGGCCCTGTTCCTGGCGAACTCGGGCGGTGCCTGGGACAACGCGAAGAAGATGATCGAGGACGGCCGGTACGGCGGCAAGGGCTCACCGGCGCACGCGGCCACGGTCATCGGTGACACCGTCGGTGACCCGTTCAAGGACACCGCCGGTCCGGCGATCAACCCGCTGATGAAGGTCATGAACCTGGTCTCGCTGCTGATCGCCCCGGCGGTCGTGCTGTGGAGCACCGGCGCGGACAAGAACACTCCGCTGCGGATCACGATCGCTGTGCTCGCCACCCTGGTCGTGGTCGTCGCGGTGGCGATCAGCAAGCGCCGCCCGATCGCCGTGTCCGACGGCGAGGACGGCGCGGGCGAGGCCACGGCCGGCAACGGCGTCCCGCAGGGTACCCCGGTCGAGAAGATCAACGTCTGACGGCGGCAAGCGACGAGGCCGGCCCGCGCCCGAGCGGCACGGGCCGGCCTCACTCATTTCGGACTCGAACAGATGTACCGTGACCCGCATGCGTCGAGTCCTCGTGCCGGCCGTCGTCCTCGTGCTCGCCGCCGGCTGCGGCGGTGGCGGGGTGACGCCGCTGCGCTGGGCGGGTTCGGTGTGTGCGGCGCTGAAGCCTTGGCGCGACCGGATCAGCGGGCTGAACGCGCAGGCGGCCCGGGAGATGACGGCCGCGAAGACGCCCAGCGAGACCCGGGACAACCTGCTGCGCCTGTTCGCCGGGGCGCGGCAGGCCAGCGAGCAGGCACGGGTCAAGGTCGTCGCGGCGGGGGTACCCGGGGTGGACGGCGGCAGGACCATCGCGGACCGGTTCGCGGGCTCGGTGGCCGGCGTACGCGACGCGTACGGCAAGGCGCACGACACGGTACAGGGACTGCCGCTCACCCCGGCCAAGAAGTTCTACGACGCCGTCACGGCCGCTATCGGCACCCTGAACAAGGAGTACGCCGCCGCCGGGCTGGACACCACCCGGCTCGCCTCGGCCGAACTGCGCAAGGACTTCAACGAGGCGCCCGCATGCACGAGCGGTTGACCGCTCCGCAGCCAGACCCCCTGATCGAGCTGCCGGGCGCCGAGCCGGCGGCGGTACGCCGACCCCGACCGGCCCGCGCTGTGCCCAGCCAGCGGGCCCGGTCCGCGGACGAGCAGCAGCTCTCGCTGTTCGGCGTGGAGGCCGCGCCACCCGCGCCGGAGGACCTGGAGGGGCTGCTGGCCGGCCCGGGCCAGGTGGTCCGGATGGGCGGTACCGCCCGGGTGTCCGTGATCGTCGAGGAGGTGTGGCGGGCGCGGGTACTGGCGCGCGAGTTCGCGCTGCGCGGACTCACCACCACCTGCGTACCCTCGGCCGACGAGCACATCGGGGTGCGCACCGCGTACTCCACCCGGCTCGCCGCGCTGGCCGGTGCCTGGCTGCGAGGCGCGGCGGTGAAAGTACCGCCGCCGGACTTCGGGCTGGACGGGCGCCGGCTGCGGCTGTGGGCGATCGCCGCCGGGCAGTACGATCCGCTCGGCTTCACCCTCCGCCTCGGTACCTCGGACGAGTCGGCCTGGGCGGCGGTGGGGGCGGCCCTGACCAGCCTCGGGCTGCCCGCGACGCTGCTCGGACCGAGGGCCGGCGGCCCCGGGTACCGCATATCGGGACGCCGGCGCCTGTACCGGTTGGCGGAACTTGTCGGCGACACGCCGGCCGGAACGCCCCCGGAAACGTGGCCGACCAGGCACTCTGGAGGCTCGGAGGAGACCGACACGGTGACCCGTGATGTGAGTCACGGTTGACTATGGGTGTACGGTGGCGCCGTCTGGCGTGACGCTGGTCTGGTAGGGCCGGGTCTGTGCGGGCCGTATTACTACGGGTCGTTCGGGTGGCTGCGCAACGTGAGCCCGTCTGCCGCGTTACCTTGGACAGTCGGCGGTGGGCATCCAGCGTGCCGCGCAGCAACCTGTTGAGATGTTGGGGAGTGCCGTGCCGAGTTCCGCCAAGCGGCTGGTCATCGTGGAATCCCCGGCGAAGGCCAAGACGATTTCGGGCTATCTGGGTCCCGGGTACGTCGTCGAGGCGAGCCTGGGCCACGTGCGTGATCTGCCGCGCAACGCCGCCGACGTGCCCGCGAAGTACAAGAAGGAGCCGTGGGCGCGGCTCGGCGTGGACGTGGACAACGGATTCGCGGCGCTGTATGTCGTCAGCCAGGACCGCAAAGCGCAGATCACGAAGCTGACGAAGTTGGCGAAAGAGGCCGAAGAGGTCTATCTCGCCACGGATGAGGACCGCGAGGGCGAGGCGATCGCCTGGCACCTGCTGGAGACGATCAAGCCCAAGGCGCCGGTCAAGCGGATGGTCTTCCACGAGATCACCAAGCCGGCCATCCAGGCGGCCATCGCCAACCCGCGGGACCTGGACCGGGCCCTGGTCAACGCGTACGAGTACCGGCGCATCCTGGACCGCCTGTACGGGTACGAGGTCTCCCCGGTGCTGTGGAAGAAGGTCATGCCGCGGCTGTCCGCCGGCCGGGTACAGTCCGTCGCGACCCGGATCGTGGTGGAACGCGAGAAGCAGCGGATGGCGTTCCGCTCCGCCGAGTACTGGGACATCGTCGCCGACCTCGCCGTACTTGATCAAAAAGACGAGGGGCCGCGCAGCTTCTCGGCCACCCTGATCGCCCTGGACGGCGACCGGATCGCCACGGGCAAGGACTTCGAGCCGACCACGGGCCAGGCCCGGGGCAGCGTGGTCCACCTGGACGAGGGCGCGGCCCGAGGGCTGGCCGCCCGGCTGGACGGACGCCCGTTCAAGGTCACCCGGGTCGAGGAGAAGCCGTACCGGCGCCGCCCGTACGCCCCGTTCATCACCTCCACGCTGCAGCAGGAGTCCGCCCGCAAGCTGCGGTTCTCCTCGGCGCAGACGATGCGTACCGCGCAGCGGTTGTATGAGAACGGGTACATCACCTATATGCGTACCGACTCGGTCAACCTCTCCGAGTCGGCCATCGACGCGGCCCGCCGCCAGGTCCGTGAGCTGTACGGGGACCGGTTCGTCCCGCCGCAGCCCCGCCGGTACGCCAGCAAGGTCAAGAACGCCCAGGAGGCGCACGAGGCGATCCGCCCGGCGGGTGACAACTTCCGGACACCTGGCGAGGTCGCGAAGGAGCTGTCCACCGAGGAGTTCAAGCTCTACGAGTTGATCTGGCGGCGTACGATCGCGTCGCAGATGACCGATGCGGTCGGTTCGTCCGTGTCGATACGCATCCGCGCGGTATCGACCAGCCAGGAGGAGTGCGACTTCGGTGCCACCGGTAAGACGATCACCGATCCGGGCTTCCTGAAGGCGTACGTGGAGTCCTCGGACGACGAGGACGCGGAGGCCGAGGACGCCGAGCGCCGGCTGCCCAACCTGGCCAAGGACCAGCCGCTGCGCGCGGACGCGCTGAACCCGGTCGGCCACACCACCCAGCCGCCCGCCCGGTACACCGAGGCGTCGCTGGTCAAGGCGCTGGAGGAGCTGGGCATCGGCCGGCCGTCCACGTACGCGGCGATCATGGGAACCATCCAGGACCGCGGCTACGTGTTCAAACGCGGCCAGGCCCTGATCCCGTCGTTCACCGCGTTCGCCGTCACGAACCTGCTGGAGCAGCACTTCCCCCGGCTGGTGGACTACCAGTTCACCGCGTCCATGGAGGACGAGCTGGACGACATCGCCGAGGGCGAGGCGTCCACCGTCGACTTCCTCACCGCCTTCTACTTCGGCGGCACCGGCGACGAGGGCTCGGTGGCCCGCTCCGGCGGGCTGAAGAAGATGGTCACCGAGAACCTGGGCGAGATCGACGCGCGGGGAGTCAACTCGATCCCGCTGTTCCGCGACGAGGCGGGCCGCGACGTGGTGGTCCGGGTGGGCCGGTACGGGCCGTACCTGCAGCGCACCCTGCCCGGTCAGGAGCCCGGCGACGAGGACCGGGTGGGCCTGCCCGAGGGCATCGCGCCGGACGAGCTGAACCCGGACAAGGTGGACGAGCTGTTCCTCGGTGGCGGCGGCGAGCGCAAGCTGGGCGAGAACCCGGACACGGGCGAGCCCGTCGTGGTCAAGTCCGGCCGGTTCGGCCCGTACGTGTCCAGCGGCGAGCAGAAGGCATCGCTGCTGCGCTCCCAGTCACCCGATTCGGTGAGCCTGGCCGAGGCGCTGCGCCTGCTCTCGCTGCCCCGGCTGATCGGCAAGGACCCGGCCGGCGCCGACGTCTTCGCCGGCTCCGGCCGGTACGGGCCGTACGTGAAGCGCGCCGACGACTTCCGGTCCCTGGAGTCGGAGGATCAGCTGTTCACGGTGACCCTGGACGAGGCGCTGGCGCTGCTGAACGCGCCCAAGACCCGGCAGCGCCGGGCCGCCGCGCCGCCCCTGCGCGAGTTGGGCGTCGATCCGCTCACCGAGAAGCCGATGGTGATCAAGGACGGCCGGTTCGGCCCGTACGTGACCGACGGGGAGACCAACGCGTCGCTGCGCCGGGGCCAGACGCCGGAGGCGATGACCATCGAGGTGGCCTCCGAGATGCTCGCGGAGCGGCGGGCCAAGGGCCCGGCGGCGCCGCGTAAGAAGGCCACCAAGGCCGCCGCAAAGAAGACCGCGGCGGCGGAGGCGGGCACCGCGACGGCGACCGCGACCAAGGCCGCCCCGGCCAAGAAGGCCGTGAAGAAGACGACGCCGGCCAAGAAGGCCGCGCCCGCGAAGAAGGCGGCGGCGGCCAAGAAGACCACGACCGCCGCCAAGAAGGCCGCCCCGAAGAAGACCTGATCAGGCGCCGAAGATCCGGTTTGTGTACGCGTTCGCGAACACGCGCTGCGGGTCCAGTTTGTCGCGTACCGCCAGGAAGTCGTCGAAGCGCGGGTACGCGGGGCGGAGGTCGTCCGCGCCCAGGGAGTGCATCTTGCCCCAGTGCGGCCGCCCCGCGAGCCCCGTGGCCACCTTCTCGAACTGGTCGAAGTAGGGCCGGAACGGCATCCCCACGTACTGGTGGATCGCGACGTACGCGTTGTCCCGCCCGTACCCGTGGGACAGCCAGATGTCGTCGGCCGCGCTCACCCGGATCTCCACCGGCAGGATGACCTTGAACGGGAGCGCGGCCACGATCGAGCGCAGCGCGGCGAACGCCTCGGGCAGCGCCTCGCGGGGCAGCCCGTACTCCATCTCCATGAAGCGCACCCGCCGCGAGGAGCAGAACACCTCGTGCGAGGGTGCCGTGTACAACCGGGGGGACAGCGCCCGTGCCTCGATCCCGGTGATCGTCGGGATCAGTGACGGTACCCGGCGCCCGACCCGGCAGGCACCTGCCAGCACGGTGTTGGACAGGAACTCGTCGTCCAGCCAGCCCCGGAACCGGTTCAGCGGCGCGTCGCTCGCCGGTACCCGGTTGTTCCGTTTGGTCTGCATCCGGTCGGTGTACGGGAACCAGTACGCCTCGAAGTGGTCGTTGCTGTTGATGTCGTCGTCCAGGCTGGCGAGCACGTCGGGCAGCCGCTCGGGCCGCTCCTCGGCACGCAGCGTGAACGCCTCGGCGCAGCGGAGCGTGATCTCCGTCATGACGCCGAGCGCACCCAACCCGACCCGGGCGGCGGCGAAGACCTCCGGATTCTCCGTCGCCGAGCAGTGCAGCACCTGCCCGGTCGCGGTGACCAGGGTCAGCGCCTCGATGAAGGTGGCCAGGCAGCCGAACGTGGCCCCGGTGCCGTGGGTACCCGTGGCCACCGCCCCGGCGATGGTCTGCTGGTCGATGTCGCCCAGGTTGGGCATGGCCAGCCCCTGCTCGGCCAGGATCTGGTTGAGCCGGCGCAGCCCCATGCCCGCCTGCACCGTGACCAGCCGCTCCGCCCGGTCCACCGAGATCAGCTGGTCCAGCCGGTCCGGCTCCAGCCGAACCCCGTCGGTGGCCGCGACCGCGGTGAAGGAGTGCCCGGCGCCGACCGGCTTGACGGTCAGCCCTTCGGCCGCCGCAGAACGTACCGCTTCGGCCACCTCCGCCGTAGAGGATGGACGTACTACCCTGGCGGCCAGCGCGTGCTCGTTGCCGGCCCAGTTGCGCCACGTACGGGTGTCGGCCCCACCGCGTTGTACTCCTTGTTGCGCTGCGACATCAGGCATAATGTGAATATGCCTCACTTTTGCCTGGTGTCAAGAGGTGTACCGATCCGTGTTCGGTTCGCGCTCGTTACTTTGAGTAGATTTGACGCCAGCGGGCTTCAGGCCCGTTTGCCGCGAGAGGAGTAGCGGTTTCGTGACCACACAGTCGGTGTCCTCGGTGGGCCCACTGCGCCGGGTGCCGGTGCAGGGGCGTAGCGTGGCCCGGGTACAGCGGATGTTGGATGCCTGCGCCGAGCTTGTCGACGAGATCGGGTACGAGGCGCTGACGACGACCCTGTTAGCCGAGCGGGCCGGTGTCGCCATCGGCTCGGTGTACCAGTTCTTCCCGGACAAGCGAGCCATCGTGCAGGCCCTGACCCTGCGTAACCTGGACGCGTACCTCCAGCGCCTCTCCGGCCGGTTCGCCGAGTCGTCGTTCGGGCACTGGTGGGAGGCGGTGGACGCGAGCATCGACGAGTACATCGCGATGCACCGCGAGATACCCGGCTTCCGCACCCTGCACTTCGGCGACGTGGTCGACGTGCACCTGCTCGACGCCGAGCGGGACAACAACACGATCATCGCCGAGCGCCTGGGCGGGCTGCTCGTCGATCACCTCGGTGCCGCCGCCGGTCCGCGGCTGGACTTCGCCCTGGGTATCGCCGTCGAGGCCGCGGATGCCCTGATCAAGCTGGCCTTCCGGCGCGACCCCGAGGGCGACCCGGCCGTACTGGCCGAGGCCAAGGCCCTGATCCGGGAGTACCTGCACCGGCACGTGAACACGATCCCCGAGCGCTGACCCGCCCCGGGGAGCCGTCAGCGGGCGCGCCCGCCGGTATCCGTGCGTCTCACACGAACGCCTGCCGCTCGCCCCGGTAGGTGGGCTCCACCGAGACGATGCGATCCCCCTCGACCAGGTGCAGCGCCTCCAGGTGCTCGCAGAGTTCGCCGGCCTTCGCGTGCCGGAACCAGACCCGGTCGCCGACCCGCAGCTGGTCGGCGACCGGGCCGGTCAGCGGCGTCTGTACCTCGCCGGCTCCTTCGGCCGGGATCAGCCGCAGGCCGGTGGGCAGCCAGGGCAGCGGCTGCCGGCTCGGATCCGCCGCTCCGGACGCGATCCAGCCGCCACCCAGCACGGTCGCCATGCCCGGCGCGGGCCGGCGTACCACCGGCAGCGCGAAGCACGCGGCGGGTTCGGGCCGCCACGCGCGGTACCCGTCGAACAGGGTCGGGCCGTAGAGCCCGGAGCCGGCCGTGACCTCGGTGACCGCCGGGTCGGCCGAGGTGGTCGCCACGCTGCCGGTACCGCCACCGTTCACGAACTCCAGGTCGGCGTGCTCGCGTACCGCCGCCACCGCCGCGCCGCGGCGGCGCAGCAGCTCCGCGCCGGACCGGCGCTGCATCGCCCGGATCGCGGCGCCGCGCAGCG
>DATEJJ010001000.1:0-12002 GCA_035278125.1 Rugosimonospora sp. | reverse complement strand
AGCTGGGCGCGCAACAGCGGCGACGGCACCGTACCCGACGGCGAAGTCGACGAGCTGCTGGACGCCGCGTACGACATGCTGCCGCGCCGTAGCTGCGAGATCTGCGGTAGCGCCGGCGGGCCGGTGCGCCAGTCCGGCGATCCGGATCCCCGAGTGCCGCAGGTCGTCTGTGTCGACGCCGCCGCCTGCATGCAACGCTGCACCGACACCGACGACGGCGTCGAAGCGGCGGAAGGGAGCAGGGCGTGAGCACTCTGACGTGGGTCGATACCGACCCCGGGCAGGTCTGGCGCAGCCTGTGCGGCAGGTACGCCATCGTCGCCCAGACCCTGCCCGAGCGGCCGCCGCGCATCGTGTACCAGGCGCGCCGCGTCGACGAGATGACCGCGCGTGCCGAGCCGGAGCGCGGCGATCTGGGCATACTGCTGGAGGAGACGCCGTGGTGCTGGAACACCCAGAACGGCGTACACAGTGCCGAGGCCATCTGCGAACGGGACGCCTGGAAACTGACGCACCCCGGCTCGCTCAACGTGCCCGACGACCATCCGTCCGTCGCCCTGGCCACCTTCTGGTGGCCGCACAACGGGGCCGGCAGCCGCGGCGCGTTGAGCGTGGCATGGAAGAACGGCCGGTTGGTCGCCCAGGTGATCGGCATGTACCGCACGGGCGTGGACGGCGTCGGCGTGGGCGAGTACACCGAGATCGACCTGAGCGACCTGGGCATCACTGCTGACCCGGCCACCCTGCCGACGACCACCGACCACGGCCCGGCCCGGTGCCCCGGCTGCGGGGCGAAGGTCGGCCGGCCGCACACCGAGCACTGCGAACGGGCCCGCTGCCAGGTCACCGGCCAGCAGCGGCTGCTGTGCCTCTACTTCGGCGGCTCACCCACGGCCGGCGTCCAGGCGGTGCTGACCAACACCCAGGCCGAGTTCGAGGAGTACTTCAAGACCCCCACCGGCCACGACTGCGGCGAAGACCCGTGGTGCGGAGAGCCGACATGACGGCCGAACCCCGCCACGGCCAGGTGGCGCGCACACCGTCCGGACAGGTGATCACCTGCGACGGGTGCGGCGCGGCGGTCGAGCAGGTCACCGACGCGATGACCCACCCGGTGCCCGACGACATCGCCGCCGACGTGTACGGCGCCCAACCCGGCGGCCTGCTCTACATCGTGTGCGCCCCGCTGCCCGGCGGCACCCAGCCGTGCCTGGACCTGGCCCTTCTGGCCGACGAGCTGTACCAGCGCACCCGCTGCCGGGTACCCGGCTGCCACGGCGACCGCTGCCACACCGGCCGCACCGAGGCGGGGGAGTAGCCGATGGGCAAGCTCGTCGCTCTGCCCACCCGCGGCCGGGCCGGTCGGGGGCGCAGCGTCGCCAGCGGGATCGACGCGTTCCTCGACGCTCACATCAGCGCGGGCGCCTGGGAAGCGGGCACCGCGGTCAAGTACCGGCAGACCCTCACCGGCCTGACCACCCCGCCACGCGGCAGGCCCGACGCGCCCCGGCTGGACCCGCGCGGCGAGCTCGCGGGGCTGGACACCGAGCCGGGCGCCATTCATCTGCGCATTGCGTTCGACGACCGGTTCGGCGCCCTCGCCGCCAACACCCGCGCCCGGCACCTGGCCACCCTGCGCTCGGCCGTGAGCTGGTGGCGGGACCGGGGCTGGCTGACCACCGACCCGACCGGCGGCTGGGCCCGCCCGAAGATCGTCGTGGACACCACGCGGGCCTTGACCCGCCTGCAGGTCGAGGCGCTGTGGCGGCTGGACGCGCCGCTGCGCGAGAAGACCCTGTGGCGGACGCTCTACGAGACCGCCGCCCGGGCCAACGAAATCCTCAACCTGAACATCGAGGACCTCGACCTGCCCAACAAGCGCGCCCGGGTAACCAGCAAGGGCGGTCATACCGACTGGGTGCACTGGCAGACCGGGACCGCGCACCTGCTGCCCCGACTCATCGCCGGGCGCCGGCGCGGGCCGCTGTTCCTGGCCGACCGGCGCCCCACCCGCGCGGTGGCCACCGCCGACCTGTGCCCCGAGACCGGCCGGGCCCGTCTGTCCTACCGCCGCGCCGCCGAACTGTTCGAGGAATGGACCCGGCCGCTGGCCCACCCGGACACCACCGCCGACGAACGAGCCGAACTGGACGGGTGGACCCTCCACCAACTGCGCCACTCCGCGCTGACCCACGAAGCCGAGGACGGCACCAACACCCCCACCCTGCTCGCCCGCTCCCGGCACGCCTCAGTGCGCAGCCTGGAGCGCTACGCCCGGCCCGGGCCTGACGCGGTGGCCGCGCACGTTGCGCGCCGCGACCCAGCCGCCCGCCGGCGTTGACCTCGCCCATCCTCAACAAGGAGATCCCGTTGAGCAGCAATGTTCCGCAGTGGTGGGTCGTTGACCCGGCCGGGCGGGTCCTGACCGGTCCGTGTGCCGACCGAGTGGAAGCCGAAGCCCGTCGTGACGTCCGGATCGCCGCGCTCGCCGACGCGGCCGGGGTACCCGACGGCGACCCGGACGCCGCGCGGGCCGCCTACGGCGTGCGCCGCCCGGACGGCACGCTCGAGGAGCGGCAGTCCCCGGAGGACAAAGCGTGGCTGGCGCACCTGCACGAGCAACTGTCCCGGGTGCGTGCCTCCGCCGCCCACGGCGACCTGGCCGTCGAGATCGGTACCGCACTGGTGGAGTCCGGCTTCGAGCTGCACCACTGCGACGCCCATGACCCGCGGGGCGGGGTGTGTCTGACCCCGACCAGCGCCACCAGTGGCGAGGGTGCCGGCGTGATCGTGGCGTGGACCCAGCACGACCGGCAGGCCAAGGCCCACATACGCGGCTATGACGCCTACGTCGGCGTACAGGAGACGATGAACTACGCCCTCGCCGACGTGCTCGCCGCGCTGGGCTTTACCGTCCAGCCGTTCGGCCAGGCCACCGCCCACCTCGTCGTCGCCGGCCCCACGGATCTCCGCCAGCCGCAGGACGCCGCGGTCGAGGAGGCCACCCCGCTCCCGCCAGCCGCGCCGCCTACGCCAACGGTTCGCGTCGACGAGTGCCGCCACGCGACGGGCGCCGTGGACATCGTGTCCCTGCTCGGCCCGGCCGACAGCCGCCTGGGCGTACCCACCAACGACGGCCGCGCCATGGGCGGCGCGGAAGGCACCTGCGCCGACTGCGGCGCCCGGGTGGTCACCGTCAACATCTACGACCCGACGCAGCCCTGGACAATCGAGCACGGCCACGGCGGCACCGACCGCAGCATCGGTTGGACCGCCTGGCGATGACGGCAGAGGAGAGCTTCATGGACGACACTCTTTCCGCCACGGGTGCGGGCGACGACGACCCAGTCGCTCCGGCGATCGAGGTGCTGACTTCGCTCGCCCGGCGGACTCGGGTACGCGGCGCCGGTACTCCAGAGGAGACGACCGAGCCGGTCGACTTCGCCGAGATCGCCGCCCACGCGCTGACCGCAGTGGCAGCCAACCTCGGCAGCGTCGACACACTGGTGGCCGGGCGGCCGGGCTCGTGGGAGGCGGATCTGGTGCGCCGGCTCGTCGAGGGCACCGCCGGCGACAACGGCGGCCTGCTGCTGTGGCGGACCGAACCGGTGCGCCTGGAGTTCGACGCCGAGGACGTCTTCTTCGACTTCGGCATCAGCGACCTGTACGAGCAGGATCGTGAGCAGGCGGTCCAGCGTATGGACGACGAGCTGACCGACGCGGACACCGCCGACGAACGCCTCGACGCGGTGGAGCGGCTGTGGGAGCAGGACCTGGCCAAGTACGCCGAGGCGTACCAGGCCACGGCCCTGCGCTATCTCACCGAGCGCGGCGCCACCTGCGGCGTGGAAGTCGTGGCCCTCCCCTTCCCGCACCCCCAACGGGTCAGGTGGGACTCGCTCGCGGAGCAGATCGACGAGTACGCGCGCCGGCACACCCCGCTGCCAATGACCGGTGCCGCGCCCGACTGGAGCGAGGGCACTCCTGGTGACGCGTTGCGCCGCGCTGGGCTCACGTACACCGCCCGCGTCGAGGCAGCGAGCCGATGACCACCCCGACCGAGCAGCTTGATCAACGACGGTGGCGGTACCGGCCGCTGCATCGGCTGTTCCTGCTGGGCAGGGACAAGCATCCTGAAGGGAGCCCGCAGTGAGCACCCCGACCATGAGGCGGCAGGAGATCGAGGCCGAGGTCCGGTACCCGGGCCGCACGCTCTACACGCAGCAGGCGCTGGACCGGGCCACCGCGGTCCTCGACGAGTTGTACGCGGCCGCCGAACGGCAGGGCTTGACCTACGACGACTTTCGCCTGTCCGGGCTCGCCGGCCCGGCCATCTACGCGGTGCGGGTCCACTGGCAAGCCGCCGGGCCACCCGCCGGCAGCGAGGCTCTGCGCGCCCTGGTCGACAGCCTTGCCGCGGCGCTGACCGCGCGGAACCTGACGGCGACCGTCGAGACCGAACGCGGCATGCCCTACGTCGCCGTCGCCCGCACCGCCGCCATGCCGGCGCTGGGCCCGAACAACCGCGCCTCCATCTGGGTGGGTCTGACCGGCGACGACCCGGAGCGCGGCACCGGTTGGTCGGCCGCGGTCGACCTCCCGCGCGGAGGGCCCGGCTGCGACATCGTTGCCTCCTACGACGAGCCGGGCGTCGCCGCCGTGGCCGACGTGATCACCGCGTTCGCCGAGGGTCGCGTCTCCAACCCCTTCCGGCTCTGACCATGGCTGAGCCTGACGGCGCTGTGGCCGGTACCCGGGTGTGTGTGGTCGCTGATCTGGGCGGCGGCACCCTGATGGCGGATCTGGGCCGGCTGGAAGACCTGCTGCTGACCCTCGCCGCCTGGGCGGATGAGGCCGCAGCGCCCGACGGCGACGGCTGGCGTCCGCCGGGCCCGCTTGCCGGCGACACGGCCCTGACCATGGTGCGGCGGCTGCAGGCGGCGCTGCGACCCACCCAGACCAACCCCGAACGGGACGGGCGCGGCGACTGGCATGACAGGCCGCCGGCGGGCCCGTCGTGGTGCGCCGCCGACGGGCGCTACCAGCTCGCCGCCCTGTCGTTCGTCCCGGTCGCGGCCGCCGATATCGAGTTGCTCGGCCAAGTCGCCGGCGAACTGGGTAGGCCCGGCGGCGACTTTGAGGTCCGCGCCGCGATCGACCAGCTTGAGCAGGACCTGCCCCGTACCGCGAACCGCGCCGAGCGGGAACGCTGCGGCCTGGTGGCCACCGCGGCCCGCGTGCACGGGCTGCTCGACCTGCAACCCACCACGGACACGGCGCTGCTGCACGCGGCCGCCCGTGCGGCGGAGCCTGCCGGCGAGGAGATCGTGCTTACCGCCGTGCAGGAGGCGGCGTACCACCGCACCGTCGACCGGATCACCGCGATGGCGATCCCGGGCGACGCGTTGACCCGCTGGGCGATGGGAACCCGCGACCGGTCCTGACGCCGGGGCCGGGCAACCACCTCGACCCGGTGCGGCGTTCGCGTGCCGTCCAGGCAACGGCTACTCAGGCGTGCACCGCGGCGCGGACGCCGGCGATCAGTCCACCGCGCAACTGGCGGGCCTGGGCCGGTGTGAGGTAGGCGGTCAGGCGATGCCGCCGGGCGTAGCGGGCGGCGTCGTAGGCGGCGACCTCACGGTCGTAGTCGGCGCGTTCGTCGGCGAGATACTCGTCCAGTTCCTCAGCGGTGGGCGGTCGTACCCCGTCGTCGCCGTCGATCTCGGTCAGTGGCTGCGGAGCGAACGGCTCGTCGTACGGCTCGTCGATGCCGTAGGGCAGCACGGTGATCCGTACCTGGCCGTCCACGGCCTCCACCTCGATGTCGCCGACGTCGGCGCCCGAGACCGTCTTCGGCCCGTATGCGAGGCCCGCCTGTGCCGCCTTCGCGGCGGCTGCCAGACGTCGGCCCAGGGCCGCGACCTCGTCGCCGGCCAGCGCCGCCAGGTTTTCCTCCCGATCTAGTGGAACCCGTCCGCCGGGCGGCGGGCTTATCTGCATGACGGCCTCGACGCGGCTGCCCACCGTGAACAGCACGCCCGGGTCGTCGGGGTAGCTGGGGTCGGTCTCGACCGCGTACGCGGCGCCGACCTGGTTACCGACGAAGTCCGAGGCCACCGTTCTGGTCCCGTCCGGTCCGTCGGGGATATCCAGCGCATTACCCAGCCCGGCAGGTGGCCCGCCGGCCGCGTCGTGTGTCGGTCCGACTGCGGCGCCCGCCGGGCTAGTGCCGGTCTGGTAGAACTCGGTCTTCGCCGCATCGGGGGTGGCGTTGACGGCTTCCTCGAGTTGCCCGTGCCGGGCGTCGAGGACGGCCAGCAGACGCCGGCACCGGGCGGCCGCGCGTTGGGCGTCCTCCTGCGCGGACTGGAATCCGTCGAGGGTTTGCTCGTCCAGCTGCAGCTCGGCCAGGTGCGCGAGGGCCACCTCGATCTGCTCGACGTCGCTGTCACAGCCGTGCGCCAACCCCGTGTAGAACGCCCGGGTGGCGCCGATCGTCGCGGCGGTCAGCGGCTGGGTCGCTCGGGACATCCGGTCCTCCTTGCTCGGCCCAGTCCAGCACGCGCCTATGACCCGGCCGCCGACGGCCACGCCTCAAGTCGGAGCACGGGATCGTTGCCCCGTGAGGCGACGTGCATGCGCCGGTCCGGCGGCGCCCCGTGCAGGGGGGTGTGGCAGCTGACCTAATAGCCGAGGACCGTGCGCCGCCCGGCGTGGCGCGGGGCGCGCAATCCACCAGGCAGTCCAGAGCTGATCAACGGGGGACCGAGGTCCCCGCGCGGCCTGACCTGCGAGTCCGTAACTCGAAGGATCTTGACGAGTCAATGCTGTGCTGCGGCCCGGCCACATGAGCATGGTTGCTGTTGTGTTGACTGGGCGGCGCGCCGATAAGTACCGTCCGTACGAGCGGCTGCTGTCGTACCCCGGGTACGGCGCACGCCCGCTACACGGAGAACGACCCCCGCCCAGCTTGCGGCAGACGAGGGTCGCCTCTTCCGTTCGTGGCCTCGCCCTCGGGTGAGGCCACGGCCTTACCGGGGAGCCTGACTGGCTAGAACCAGCCGCACCGCTTGAGTGCCAGTACCAGCGCGGTCAGCGCGCGTACCAGGACTGCGCTCGCCCTGAGTACCTGATCCAACCGCTGTAACCAGCGCTCCTTTGGCTTGCCCACCGAGTCACTCCTTCCCTGTCGCAGTCGGCAGATCAGGAGGGCGACCACTTCGACCCTCCCCGGGGAAGGATGAGATGCGGTCGCTGGAGGTGAGCGTACGTTCGCCCGTCCGGCGTGGTCTACCCACCGCACGCCGTCCACCGTCAGGGACACCGTGGTTTTGCAACTTGCGCGCGTGTCTGGTGCGCCGCTCGCGCTCGCCACGGTGGCCCGACGCGTTGAACTGCCTCAAGCTGCGGCTGGCCAGCGGCCAGTAAAGGAACGTCATAATGGCGAACACGGCGAACACGGCGAAGGGCGAGTGGAATCCGGCGACCGGGGCACCCTGTCCGTATGCCATGGATCACTGCGAGTTAACGCAAGGTCTACTCCACATCAGGAGTCGATGTGTTACCCCGGTCCGGTGACGTACTGCGCATCACGCGATCGGCCAGCGTCCAGTTCGCTTCACTCATGCTGTTCCGGGTGATCCGCGTACATCACTGGCCGACCTGCGACGGGTGGTCTGGCTTGACGGGTACGAGTCGAACACCGGTGGGGGGCCGCGCGGCCGCCTGCTGACGTCCCGTGCTCAGAAAGAAGTCGTACCGAACTTGTAGACAGATTCCGGCCCGATGAGCACTACCAAGTGAACGCGGATCTCGCGTCCGAACCGAGCCCGCCGCTCGCGCGACCTGCCAAGTAGCCAGAGACGGCGGGTTTCGGCATTTTCGGGATAGACCGCCCATTTCTGTGTCGGCCGGGTGTGGGTACCGGGCGGGTTGCGGTTGACCTGAGTTCACGGCTTCGTGGACACTGCTGATTAGTTTCTGCCCGTCTCTGGCTTGGCAGGTCGCGAGCGGGTTCGGTTCGGATCGCAGACACAACGAGAGAGGTTCGCGTCCATGGCTAAAGGCCCTCCCGGGCCCTGGTCGCCGTGCGTAACGGATGGCCAGCCCCCGTACAGGAAGCGTCGTCCCATCAGCGCGATCGTCATAGTGATCGTGTACTGGGGAATGCATGTCAGGGCTCTGGCGCCCTGGCACGGACTGCTGGATACCACTTTGCGCGCAGCCGTGGTGACGTTGACGGTCCAATTTGGGATGGACGTCAGCCAGTACGCCAGGTCGGCCGTCGTGCGGGTCGGCTCGGCTGTTGTTCGGGCGTGCCACGTAGCGGCGCGGGCAGCGCGCGTGATCGGGCGCTGGCTGAAGAAACGCATGTCGATGGAGTTCAGGCTGGGTTTCAGACTTGGGACAACCTGACACCGCCGACCGATGGCTAGACCGTCGAGTAGCCGGATGGGAGGGGGCGGGCTGCGTCGTGTAGGCAGCCCGCCGTCTTCGCGCCGACAGAGGCGGGCGGCATGGTGACAAACGACAACACGACCTCCGCAGCAGGGCGCAAGACCGACTTTGAAGAGTTCTACCTGCGCTGCTATCCCGACCTGGTCCGGTACATCGTCCGCTTGGGAGCTACCCCCGAGGACGCCGATGACATCGCACAGGTGTGCATGATTCACGCCCTCCGCGAATGGGACCGTATCCAGGACCCCTTTAGATGGATCTACACCGTGGCCCGACGGGCGACATGGCGGACCGCCGAGCGGACGTTCAAAACCGTGGAGCTCGATGAACAAGAGCCGGCCCTTGTAGTTCATGATCAGGCCCAGAACGCAGCCCTTGCCTCTGAGCTCAACGCGGCCATTGAGCGCGCGTTGGACGATATGTCGCCGAGGTCGCGAGAGGTTTGGGTCATGTGGTACGCCCTAGACCTCAGCACTGACGAGATCGCTCAGATCCTTGGGCTGTCCCCGTCGACGGTCCGGACACTGCTGCAACGGGCTCGGATCAGGCTTCGCGAACGTCTCAGGTCGGAGCACGGCATCGTTGCCCCGTGAGGTGACCCGCATGCGCCGGCCTGGCCGCGCCGCCGCCTGCTACGGACCCAGCCTCCCGATAGTGATCTCCGACCCGGCTGACGCAGAGCCGTGCCGCCGCCCCGGTCGGACCGTACTAATCTAAGCGAACTAGATTGCCTAGATATATGCTTGCGTCATGAGCGACACTGCGACCGCCGCCGACCGCATTGCCGGGGACCTCGCCCTGGCCATCCATCAGGGCCTTCTGGCACCGGGGGAGCAGGTGCCGTCCCAGACCAAACTGATGAGGTCATACGGGGTGGCCATGGCCACCGCGTCGTCGGCTCTGTCCAAGCTCGCCACGGCGGGACTGACCCGGGCCGAGCCCGGGCGCGGTACCTTCGTCGCCGACCACCGGCGGTCGCTGAACCCGAACATCGTGCTCGAGGTCATGGCGGCTGCGTCGGTCTGCCGGACCCTGGCCGCGACCGTCGTGCCGGCCGGCCGACGCGCCTCCGTGGGGGTGGGCGGGCACCCGGACTGGAACAGCAGCTCGGCCGACCCGGACAAGGTCTGGCCACCCCGCCGCGTCGACGTCGCGGCGCTCAACGCACTGGACCGCCATCTGCTGCGCTGGATGAGCGAGGCACTGCTGCTCGCGGCACGGCGTCTGGTCAGCGCCGGCCGTACCGACAGCGACACGCACCTGGTTGAAGCCGCACGCGCCATCCTGCGCGACGGCGCCCGACGCCCATCAGGACAGCCGCCGATCGCCGAGCATGGCGGCCCGGTACCACCCGGCGAGGACGTGGCGCTACGGATCTGGCCGGAGCGCAGCGCGCCCGCTGATCCGGCTGGCCCACCGTTCTGACCACGGGATCACCCCGCGCCCGCCGGAAATGTCGCACCGTCGACGTACCGTGCTGCACACACCGATCCGAGGAAGGACGCGAGCCAGTGACCGATCTGCCGCTGCGCAGCACGGACGGGTGGTGCTCGTGCCCCGCGACCACATGCGGGGGCCGACGGTGAGCGAGACGGTCGAACGCGCCGAAGCCGAGCCGGTGAAGACACCGAAGCCCCGAAACGGCAAGGACGCCAAGCAGCCAACGGACTTCGGGCCGATCCAGGTGCTGCGGCACACCGGGCTGGCCGAGTGGCAGTGGGACGCGGCCAGCGCGGCAGGGTTGATCCCGCCCGCCGACGCACCAGGCGGCCGATGGTCCGTGGCGGTGGCCGACGCGGTCGTCGCCCGCCACGACGAGATCGTCGCGGCAGTCGGTACCGAGGCGCCGATCGGCGGGCACAAGGCCGCCGACCGGTTGGCGACGCGCACCGGGCTGCCTGTGGAGAAGTGGGATGTCGAAGCGCTCGCTGAGGCGGGCATGTTGCCCGTCGCCGGCTGGTACAAGGAATGGCCGCTCTACGACTGCCGGACGCTGGACACGCTCGACGTAGATGCGCTCGGCCCGGTCGTGGCCGAACGCCAGGCGTGGGTTGCCGGCAGCGTCAGCAAGTGGGACGCCCCGGCCTACCTCGGTTGGCGCCGGGACGAGTTCGCCCGGGTCGCCCAGCAGCGGCACCTGCTGATGGGGCGGCTGGACCGGTACGCCAAGGCTGACCTGGACGCGCTGGCTGGCGACGAGGAGCTCGCCGAGCGGCTGCGCCTGGACCGGCTGCTGATGGCCCACCAGGCCGCCACCCATCTGGAGATGCGCCAGACCGACTTCCGGTACCTGCTCGCGGGTGACCTGATCGCACCTAAGACCCACACCGCGGTCCAGGTCAGCCGCTACCGGTGGGTCGACGTGCCGCTGTACCGGGTGGGTGACCTGGACGGCCTGCGTGAGCACCCGGACATCGACTGGGAGGCGGTGCACGCGGTCAAACCCGGCGAACCGTCCCCGTTGCGTCACCTGGCCCGCCGACCGGTCGACCGGGCCGCGGTCATCCGCCGTGGCATCGCCGAACTGGGCGCGCGGTTCAAGGCTGAGGTGTGGGCCTGGTGGAACAACAACGCCGGGACGTGGGAAGTCGACTTCGAGCGGCTCGACGAGGGCCCCACTGTCGAGCAGTTCCGTGCCGCGATCGCCGACCACCCGACCCTGCGCGACCACCGCCAGGCCATCGCGGTGGCCACCGAGGCCGGCGCCGCGATCCGGTGGGCCCGGGCCATGCGCGAGCCGGGCGCCGCGGTCATCCTCGACACCGAAACCACCGACTTGGTCGGGTTCGTCGTGGAGGTGGCCGTCCTGGACGCCGCCACCGGCGACGTGCTGTTGGATACCCTGGTCAACCCGGGCTGCCCCGTCGAGCCCGGGGCTCGCTGGGTGCACGGGATCAGCGACGAGCAGCTCGTCGACGCGCCCCCTCTGGCCGAGGTGCTGCCCACGCTTCTGGCCGTCACCGCCGGGCGGACGGTCCTGGCGTACAACGCCGAGTTCGACCAGGCGACCGTGCTACGCCACGCGGCGCGTGACGAGCTGAACCCCACCCACCTGGCCGACGCGTCGAACTGGTCGTGCCTGATGAACCGGCGCTCCGACTGGCTGATGCGCCGTCGCTGGCTGCCGCTGGGCGGCGGCCACCGAGCCCGGGGCGACTGTGAGGTTGCCTACGACCTCCTGGCTGGCATGACCGCGCCGGCGTCGCAACCCAAGGCCCTACGCCGGTAGGGCCGCGTTCCCGGCGCCCCGGTTTGGCCGCGGCGCCGACCCGCAGGGCGAACTCGCGCAGCCCCACCAGGCCGGGCGAGGACGGCGCGGCCAGCAGTTGGGCGGTGAGGGTGCGTACCGTCGGCCGGGTCCGGATCTCCTCCGGGGCGATGGTCAGCGCCCGGTAGCACTTGGCCGGCTTTCCCACTGCTGGTAGGCCCGGGCGACATCGAGCCAGTAGCGGGCCTGCCTTTCGGCGATGCCGATCGCCGCGCCACCGCTCATCGCGGGCCGCGGCGCCACACGTAGGGCCGGATCAGCTTGAGCCGGGCCGGGT
>DATEJJ010000999.1:0-15536 GCA_035278125.1 Rugosimonospora sp. | reverse complement strand
GTGAGCGTGCCGAGCCTCGCCCTCATCCGGGCGGCCCTGCCCGGCCGGTCGCCGTGGCGGCGGCGGATCCCGCTGTGGCTGTTCGCGCTCGGGCTGCTGGTGCTCGGCACCGGCGCGGCCCGGCCGCAGGCGTCCGTGGTGGTGCCGTCGGACGGCTCCGCGATCCTGCTGGCCATGGACGTGTCCGGCTCGATGTGCTCCACCGATGTCACGCCGAACCGGATCACCGCCGCGGAGAACGCCGCCTCGGAGTTCGTGCGGGCGCAGCGCAACGGCACGAAGATCGGCCTGGTCGTGTTCACCGGCATCGCCGCGTTGCAGGTGCCGCCGACCACCGACAAGAACGCGCTGCTGTCCGCGATCGGCGGGCTGCGCACCTCCCGCGGTACCGCGATCGGGCTGGGCATCCTGACCGCGCTCGACGCCATCGCCCAGATCAACCCGGACGTCGCGCCGACCGGGGTGGAGCTGCCCGCGGCCAAGCCCGGCGCCCTGGCCGGCTTCCAACCCGACACCATCGTGGTGCTCACCGACGGTGCCAACACCCAGGGCGTCGACCCGGTCACGGCCGCGCAGCAGGCGGCGGCGCGCAGGGTGCGGATCTACACCATCGGCTTCGGTACCACGAACCCCGCGCCCTTCGTGTGTACGGCCAACCAGCTCGGCGACAGCGGCTTCGGCGGCGGCGGGTTCGGTCCACCGCGCGCGTTCGGCGGGGCCGGCGGTGGCTTCCGCCGGGCGCAGGACCTCGACGAGGCCACGCTGACGCAGGTCGCCACCATCACCGGCGGCAAGTACTTCGCGGCCAAGGACGCCAAGGCGCTCAGCGACGTGCTGATGAACCTGCCCAGCGCGATCGTGCTGCAGCACAAGCGCGAGGAGCTCACCGCCTGGCTCGCGCTGGCCGGTGCGCTCCTCGTGCTCGTCGCGGTCGGGCTGTCCCAGTGGTGGAACCTGTCGGTGCGGGTACCGTCGCGTCAGCCGGTGACGGCCGCGTCGTCCACCACGAACGAGGTCTGGTCCACGTAGTCCTCGGCGCCGGTGAACAGCACCGTGACCGTCTGGCCCGCGTACCCGCTCAGGCTGAAGCTGTGCTTCACGTACGCGGTACCGGCGTCCAGGTTCGAGTACGTGGCCAGCGTGCCCAGCACCGTACCCGAGGAGTTGAGCACCTGCACCGTCAGCGTGTCGTACGCCGTCGTCGTGGTGGTCTCGTCCGTGTCGATGGACAGGTAGTAGCTGAACGTGGCCGCGCAGCCGGACGGCAGCGCGACGGTCTGGCTGAGCGTGTCGGTGTGCGTGCTGCCGTACCCGTCCAGCCACGCGTCCCAGTCCCCGGTGTTGGCCGGCTCGTCGTTGCTGTTGTTGATGACGTAGTCGGTCGAGCCCCACGGCGAGGCGGTACCGGTCTCGAACCCGGGGTTGCCGAGGAGCTGCGCGGAGGTGCACACGCCGGAGGCGGAGACCGTCCAGGTGAACGTCGCGCTGCCGGACACCCCGGTCGAGTCGGTACCGGTGACCGTCGCGCTGTACGTGCCCGAGGCGGTGGGGGTACCGGTGACGAGCCCGGTCGAGGCGCCGATGGACAGCCCGCCGGGCAGGCCGCTGGCGCTGTACGCGAGCGTGCCGGTGGCGCTGTCGGTCGCGGTGAGCTGCAGGCTGGTGGCCACCCCGACGGTACCGGCCTGGCTGCCCGGGTTGGTCACCGCGACGCCGCCGCTGGTGGCCGCGGCGCTGACCACCGACAGCGCGGTGGTCCAGTTCTTGGCGATCGCCGAACGGGCCGCGGCCAGCGTGATGGTACCGGCGCAGACCATCGCCTTGAGCTTGTTCTCGATGGTGTCCTTTTTGGACGATGAGCCGCCGTTGACGGTGGCGTGCGGCTCCGGCCACAAGTTCGCCGCGTCCTTGGGCGCGCCGCCCAGCTCCAGCGGGATCAGGTGGTCCTCTTCGTAGTCGGACAGGCTGGTGTCGCTGTACCCGTACTGGCTGATCTGGGTGGTCTTCAGCGCGTTGGTGTACGAGGTGGACGGCCGGACGGTCTTGGTCCAGCCGGACACGCAGATGGTGCTGCCGATGTTGCTCTGGGTCACGCCGGAGTAGGTCGCACCGGGCTGGCACGACGGGTCCGGCAGCGGCAGGTACGCCTGCGAACAGGTGGCCGCGTGGGCCATGGTCGGGGGTACGACCAGCACGCAGGCGAATGCGAGGGCCGCGGCGATCAGGACACGGAAGGATCGGGGTGGCTTACGCATGGGTCACTCTCCGATGCGGCAGGGATAGGCCGGAGCCTATGCGTCCCGCCCGGCCGCACCAGGAACAACTAGACGTTCCGGCGGATCTGGCGCGCCCGGTTCAGCCGAGCGCGGCCTCGACGGCGCGGTGGGTGACCCGGTGGTTGACCAGATCGAGGTGGCGCAGAGTGTACCCCTGCAGCGCGCGCAGCTGCCCCGGGGTGAGCCGGTCGCAGACCCAGTGCCAGTGCAGCGACACCCAGTCCCCTGTGGACAGTTGCGGCCCGGCCCCGCCCACGGAGCAGTTCGCCGTCTCCAGCTCCGGCTCGCCCAGCGACAGGTACCGGCCGTCCCAGCGCAGCGGGCGGCACCGCACCACCGCCTGCCCGCCGTGCCGGCTGATCACCTGCCCCCAGCGGATGCGGCAGCGGTCCAGCACGGTCAGCGCCTTGTCCGCCTTGCGGTCGTCGCCGAGCAGCCCCACCCACGGGTACACGCCGAAGACGTGGAAGCTGTGGTGCGGCACGCCGCCGGCGAGGACACCCTCGGCGAGGTGGCCGAACTGCGCGCCGACCCGGGGCCGGAACCGCGACTCCAGCGAGTCCGCGATCGTCCGCAGCGGCAGCGCGTCGAGCAGGCCGCTGCCCACCCAGTACGCCTCCACCACGCGGCGGTCCAGCGGGTCCGCGATGCCGGTACCGGCGGCGATCAGCTCCAGGTACGGCCACGCGCCGCTGAACGCCTGCGCCAGCTCGACCAGCCCCTGGTCCACGGTGCCGGCCAGCCCGTACTCGCGGAACGCGGTGCTGTCGGCCGGCCCGCAGTAGCCCAGCGCGTTGGGCGGGTACGCGTACCGGACGAACAGCAGGGGACCGGCAAGCTCCGTCACGGTGTCTCCTCGGTTGCCAGCAGAGCCTCCAGCGCCCTGCGCTCGTCCTGGTACGCGCCGAGCGCGTCGCGCGCCTCCTGCTCGGTGATGATGGACAGCGCGAAGCCCATGTGTACCAGCAGCCAGTCGCCCACCTCGGGGGGCCGGGGCTCGTCCAGCACCCCGATGTTGACCATCCGCGGCACCCCGGCCATGTCCACCTGGACCAGGTCGGGGTGGCCGGCGTCGAGGGCGGTCACCTGCGCGGGTATCCCGAGGCACACGGCGGATCTCCTAGTATCCGATGGATTCGAGGGTCAGCTCGTCGCCGCCGGCCAGCGCCACGTCCGCGCTCGTACACTGTGGACAGACGGCGAGCAGGTCGGCGGTGTCCGCCTCGTGGCCGCATTCGCGGCAGTGCAGCCGGATGGGTACCGGGACCAGGTCCAGCGCGGCGTCCGCCGCCTCGGTACCGGCGGCCACCAGCTGCCACGCCTGCGCCATGGACTCGCTGTCCACCCCGTGCCGGGCGCCGGCCCGTACCCGTACCCGCCGTACCCGGCGCCCGCCGGCCCGCGCCTGTACCGCGTCGAGGATCCCTTCCGCCAGCCCGTACTCGTGCATGCGCTCCTCACATCTCCCGGATTTCGAGGTACCGCTTGATGTCCGGCAGCGACCGCAGCACCACCGCGGCCACCGCCGCCAACGCCGCCACCCGGATCAGCCGTGCGCACATCCCGATCACTCCCTCCGCTGTGCCACCCGTCCCGCCGCCTCCTGGCGCAGGATCTCCGCCACCGCGGCCACCGCCTCCGGTACCGCGGCCTGTACCGGCGCACTCAGCTCCATGCCCGGGGTGACGTCCTCGGGTTCGCAGGCCACCACGAGCGTGCGGGCCGGGCGGGCCTGCCACTGGTCGAGCAGCGCGAACACGTCGTCCGGGGCCAGCCCGTGCGCGTCGATCACCGGGCGCGCCGCGACCGCCGCGCCGCCCGGGCCGACCTCGATCACCGACACGGTGCCGGGCGCCGTGCCGTGCGGTGCCGCGTCCACCAGCACCAGCAGCTCGCACCCGTCCAGCAGTTCGTGGACGAGGTGGATGCCGCGGATGCCGATGTCGATCACCTCGACGCCGTCCGGCTGCGGCCGGCCGGCCAGCTCGCGGGCCACCGCCACACCGAACCCGTCGTCGCCGAGAAAGATGTTACCCACGCAAGCGACCAGGACTCGCCGCGTCACGCGGGCTCGACCTCGTCCGGGCTGAAGTAGAGGAACCGGCCGTGCGCGCGCTGCAGGTCGGCGGTGGGGTCGTCGGCGAGCGTGACCGCGAGGTACAGCTGGTTCTCCACGTCCCGCAGCACCGCCTCCACCGTGGCCAGCCGGCCGGCGAGGAACATGTCCTGCGCGTCCGCCCGCCGTACCCCCGGCTTGAGCCGCACCGTGCTGCCGGGCCGCAGCGGCGCGCCCGCCACGGTGACCACCTCGGGCTCCGGGGCCGGCGGGTGCAGGCGCCGGATCGTGCCGTGCAGCCGGTCCAGGGTCGGACCGTCCATTGTGTCCACCCGGTCGATCAGCGCGGCGGCGCGCGGGTCGGTGGCGCGCGCCTCGCGCTTCTCCGCGTCGGTCAGCGCGAGGGTCCGCAGAGTGAGGATCTCGTCGATCTCGGTGGCGTCGAACATGTCGCCCGGGCTCTCCGGCGCCACCGTCGGGTGGTCGTACAGGATGATCGGCGCGGAGAGCATGACGTCGCGGGCGCCCGCCCCGCCCGCCAGCACCGGCCAGGTGCCGGTGTTCTGGCAGGACTCGACCCCGGCGCGGGCCCACTCCGGCGGGTCCACCATCGAGATGAACGTGCCGGACCGGGCCGCGAGGATGCTGTGTACCGCGACCAGCGCGGCCGGCATCGCGTCCTCCCGCCGCCGCGGTACCGGGTCCAGGTCGGTCACGTTCTCCACCCGTACCCGCAGCCGCACCGCCTGCCACGGCCCGTCCACCGCCTCGGCCGCCACGCTCAGCACGCCGTCCACCCCGGTCCGGTTGCGGACCAGGCGGCCGGCCGTCTCGCCGTGCGCGTCGCGTACCGGCTCGATCTGCTCGCCCACGTCGGCGTGCAGCGGTATCCGCCGGCTGCGGGCGAGCAGGTCGGACACGTGCGCCTCGACCAGCATCTCGCGCTCGACCGCCTCGTCCCAGGTGGCCAGCGGTATGCCGTCCACCTCCAGCACCGGGATGTCCACGTACCGGCCGGTGTGCCGCTCCTTCACCTGCACCCGGCGCCGCTGCACCTGCAGGAACCGCACCAGCACCCGCACCACGGTGTCCGCGGTGTACTCCAGGATGCACTCGGTCTGGCAGAACGCCGACTCGGTGGGATCGGTGGCGGCGTAGCAGCCCGGCATCACCACGCCGAACTGCCAGCGGCTGCGGTTCTTCTGCGCCGAGGCCCGGTACGGGTAGAGCACGTACCCCTCGTACAGGATCGCGTCGGCCACCGCCCGCGCGCTTTCCAGACTCTTCATGCCGTCTCCTCGCATGCAGGCGAGCGAGGACCCGGCATGACATTGCCAGCCGGATCTCGCGGCAAGCGCTCGATCATGCCTTCTCCAGCAGAGCACTCACCGTCGCGTCCCAGGTGGGCAGCGCCGCCGTCGACTTGTACCGGGCCAGCGCGTCCAGGGTGTCCCGGTCCAGCCGGATCCAGCCGCTGCCCGGGAAGTACCGGTCGACCATCTCCCGCCACACCGCCACCGGCAGCCGGTACCCGCACTCCGCGCTCCAGGACACCGGCTGCACCGACAGCCCGTCCCCGTTCTTGGTGAACACCGTCCCGCTGAACAGCATCAGCAGCGGTGCCACGTCGTCCTGCAGCCCGTAGAAGTAGCGGGCCGCGGCCACCTCCAGGTCGTAGGTGCACGGCACCGGGAGGTCCACGTCCACGGTGCCGGTGAACGCCGGCACGATCGTGGTGACCGTGGTGAACTGGATCGGCTTGAGCGTGTCGGCCCAGCGGGACACGTCGCCGAACAGGTCGGCCAGGCGCTCCGCCTCCTGGGGGCCGTACCGCCGCTGCTGCGGCTCGATGCGGATCTGGCAGCGCAGCGCGATCGCGTGCACGACCGCACCGGTGTCCTCGGTGATGCGCAGCCGGAAGGTCAGCGTGGGTGCGGCCGCGTACTGCTCGGCACGCGCGCCCAGGCAGGCGAAGGTCAGCTCGGTCACGCGGCGCCGCCGGCAAACTCGGTCACGCGACGCTCCACACGCGACACTGGGCGCGCAGGCCGGCCAGGAACGCGGCCAGCGTGTCCCGCACCTCCTGGCCGCCGTCCAGCCCGCGCCAGCGCAGCCGCACCTCGCCGACCAGCGCGTAGCACCGGTCGATCGGCACCAGGAAGTACTCGATCCCGTTGGTACGGCTGACGAAGACGGCCTCGACGTCGGGCGTGAGCGAGCCGATCATCGGGTACCGGCCGGCAAGCTCCCGCCACGCGGCCAGGTCCAGCTCGCACTCGGTCGCGCCACCCGGGCTGGGGTAGCAGCCGACCACCCGGCCGAGGTTGGAGTTGGCGAAGAAGAACGCGGTGCCGACCGGTACCTGCAGCGCGTCCCAGTCCATCTCGCCGAGCGGGTGCTCCGGGTCCTGGTACACGTCCTCGGGTACCGCGCGGTAGCGGCCCCGGCCGGCGCCGGGCACGGTGAACAGCAGGTAGCACGCGCGGCAGGCACAGGCCAGCGAGCGCTTCTCCAGGTCCACCACGTGGCTGTGCCGCCCGTCCAGCGGGGTCGCGCACATCTCGCATCGCTCCACGTCCGGCGCCGGCTGGCGCACCGGCGCCGGCGTGGGCGACGGGCGGGCGAACCGCCGCAGTCCAACCCCGCTCATCCAGCGGCCCCCATGATCGCCGCCGGGCACCCGTCCGCGTCCATGGGCGGGCGCAGGCCGATCTGCAGCAGCGCGGGGGCGGGCTCGGCCACACCCTCCACGTGTACGCCGGCCGTCTCCGGTGCCGCCTCGGCGACCGCCTGCTCGATCGCCGACCGCACGGTCTCCAGGGACGACGGGCAGCCGTGGCAGCTGCCCGCCAGCCGCAGGTGTGCCATGCCCTCGCCGTCCACGCCCAGGTACTCCACGCCGCCCGCGTGCGAGCCCAGGTACGGGCGTACCCGGTCCAGCGCCCGCTGGATGCGCGTGTCCAGGTCGACCGGGTGCAGGTCGTGTACCAGCAGCAGGCTCTCCACGAGCGGCTCCGCGACCAGCGCGTCGAGCAGCGGGGGACCGCCGTGCTCGGCGGCCAGCCGCATCACCCGGCCGAGGCCGTCGCCGTACAGCTCGACGAGGGTACGGACCAGTTGCTCGGCGACCTCGGCGGCGTGCGGGTCGCGACCGGCGCGCAGCTCGTCGAGCAGGCTCTCGACGCGCTCTCCGGCCGCCCGCACGTCGGGGTGCTGAGGGGGCATCGAACCTCCGGGACTCAGGTGGCCAGCGTCACGGCCATCGGCGAGTGGCTCGTCTTGAGCACCTTGCCGCCGCCGAGGTACATGTGGACGCCGCAGGGCAGGCAGGGGTCGAAGCTGCGTACCGCGCGCATGATGTCGATGCCCTTGAAGGTGTCGGGCGGGTTCTCCTCGAAGATCGGCGTGTTCTGCACCGCGTCCTCGTACGGGCCCGGGGTGCCGTACGAGTCGCGTACGCTGCCGTTCCACGGGGTCGGCGGGTACGGGTGGTAGTTCGCGATCTTCCCGCCCCGGATCACCATGTGGTGCGACAGCACGCCGCGTACCGCCTCGGTGAACCCGCAGCTGAACGCCTCGTCCGGTACCGTGAACTTCTCCCAGGTCTTGGTGCGCCCGGCCCGGATCTCGGCCAGCGCCTTCTGCACGAAGTGCAGCGCGCAGGCGGCCGCGTACGCCTGGAAGTAGGTGCGGGCGCGGTTGCGCTCCAGCGCGTTGCTCCACTGTGGAATCTTCCACTCGAAGGTGACCTCGGGCTTGGACACGGTCTTCGGCAAGTTGATCAGTACACTGTGGCCGGTCGACTTGACGTACCCGAAGTCCACCAGGCCGGCCAGCGCCGTGGCCCACAGCCGGGCGATCGGGCCGCCGCCGGTGTCCAGCGCCAGGTGGTCGGTACCGTCGAACCAGCGCGGGGACATGGTCCAGCTGTACTTCTCGTCGAAGTCCCGCTTGGCCGGCTTGGGGATCGTGTGCTGGTTCCACGGGTGCCGCCGGTCCACCGGGTTGCCGAGTTCGTCGTGGGTCACGAACATCTCCCGGTCCTCCCAGTCCTCGTAGTACGAGTGGCCGAGCAGGATCCGGATGCCCAGGTTGATGTCGACCAGGCTGGTGGTGACCAGCCGGCCGTCTACCACCACGCCGGGGGTGACGAACATCTTGCGCCCCCAGTCGGCCATGTTCCGGTACGTGAAGTCGCAGTACTCGGGGTTGTTCAGGCTGCCCCAGCAGCCGAGCAGGACGCGCCGCTGGCCCACCTGCTCGTACCCGGGCAGCGCCTCGTAGAAGAAGTCGAACAGGTCGTCGTGCATGGGTACGACGCGCTTCATGAACTCGACGTAGCGCATCAGCCGGGTCAGGTAGTCGGTGAACAGCTGGATGGTGGCGACCGTACCGACCCCGCCCGGGTACAGTGTGGACGGATGGACGTGGCGCCCCTCCATCAGGCAGAACATCTCCCGCGTGTACCGGCTGACCTGTAGCGCCTCGCGGTAGAAGTCGCCCTCCAGCGGGTTGAGCGCGCGCATGATGTCGCCGATGGTGCGGTACCCGTGCGCGGCGGCGTGCGGCGACTCGGTGGCGTCGGCCCGCTCCAGCACGCCCGGGTTGGTCTCGCGGACCATGCGCTCGCAGTAGTCCACGCCGACCAGGTTCTCCTGGAAGATGTTGTGGTCGAACATGTACTCCGCGGACTCGCCCAGGTTGATGATCCACTCACCCAGGTGCGGCGGGCGCACGCCGTACGCCATGTTCTGGGTGTAGACCGAGCAGGTGGCGTGGTTGTCGCCGCAGATGCCGCAGATGCGGCTGGTGATGAAGTGCGCGTCGCGGGGGTCCTTGCCCTTCATGAAGATGCTGTACCCGCGGAAGATCGACGACGTGCTGTGGCACTCCACGACCTGCTTCTGCTTGAAGTCAATCTTGGTGTAGATGCCCAGGCTGCCCACGATCCGGGTGATCGGGTCCCAGGCCATCTCCACCAGTTCGTTCTGGTCCGCCGCAGTCATGAGGTCACCACGTCTTCTGGTAGCCGGTCAGGAGTTCGGAACCCTTCTTACGCCACTTCGGTTCGTGGTCGGCGGTCCGCTGGGTGAAGCCGCGCAGCGTGCGGATGACCGAGCCGTACATGCCGCTGGCGGCGGTCGACACCCGGGCGCCCGGCGGCTCGTCCATGAACGGCATGAACTTGTCCGGGAACCCGGGCATGGTGCAGGCGATGCAGATGCCGCCCACGTTCGGGCAGCCGCCCACGCCGTTGATCCAGCCCCGCTTGGGTACGTTGCACTTCACCACCGGACCCCAGCAGCCCAGCTTCACCAGGCACCGGGGCGAGTCGTAGCTGCCGGCGAACTCACCCTGCTCGTAGTAGCCGGCCCGGTCGCAGCCCTCGTGCACGGTGGCGCCGAACAGCCAGCGCGGCCGCAGCGCCTCGTCCAGCGGGATCATCGGCGCCTGGCCGTTCACCTGGTACAGCAGGTAGAGGATCGTCTCCGACAGGTTGTCCGGGTGCGTCGGGCAGCCCGGTACGCACACGATCGGCAGGCCCGCCTTGGACTTCCAGTCCCACCCCAGGTAGTCCGGTACCCCCATCGCCCCGGTCGGGTTGCCCGCCATCGCGTGGATGCCGCCGTAGGTGGCGCAGGTACCGGCGGCCAGGATCGCGGTGGCCTTGGGCGCCAGCCGGTCCAGCCACTCGCTCGTGGTCATCGGCTGGCCGGTAGCCGGGTTGTTGCCGAAGCCGCACCAGTACCCCTCCGGCTTGATCGCCTCGTTCGGGATCGAGCCCTCCACCACGAGCACGAACGGCTCCAGCTCGCCCCGGTCGGCCTTGTGCCACCACTCGATGAAGGTGTCCGCGCCCTGCTCGGGCCCGCACTCGAAGTCGATCAGCGGCCAGTGCACCGCGACCTTGGGCAGGCCGGGCAGGGCGCCCAGCACGATCTCCTCGATGCTGGGCTGGGTGGCGGCGGTCAGCGCGACGGAGTCACCGTCGCAGCCGAGGCCCCCATTCATCCACAGGATATGGACGACCGGCTCTTCCTTATCGGTCTGCGGCACCGTCATGGTGCGTACCCCCTCGGAATCCGCGCGGTTACGGAAAGACATTTCTGGCTGTTCGGGGTCGGAACGACGGACGCATGTGTCCGCCTGCAACAGATGTCGGCGGTGCGTTCAGTCTAACCAGAATGGCCCCGGGCGTCATGGAACGCAAGACGGAACAGTCGGTCCGGCGGACACATCTGTCGGGTGGGTAGATCTCGTGTCCCGTGGCGGCACCCCGTACCCTGTGGAAAAAGGCGGGAGGACGGCGGATGGAACCGCTGGGCGCGCCGGGCGGCGACAACCTTGAGGTGACGCCCCTTGTGGTGCTGTCGCAGACGTTCCCAGCGCGGCCTTCCTCGATTCCGGAAATCCGGGATTTCGTCCGTCGGTGCCTGGCGCGATCGCCGCTGAGCGAGGAGGACAGCCGCGCGGTGGGCGCCACCGTGTCGCAGGCGCTGCTGGACGCGGCCGGCCCGACCGGTACCATTCAGGTCTCCTTTCGCATTTTCCCGGACCACGCCGAAGTAGACGTGCTCCGCTCGCATCCGGAAGCGAACAATGGTCCGGACATCGAGTCGCTGCTTTCCACACTGACGCCGGAGAATAACCAACCTCACGATGGCGGCGCATCCCACGCGCAATCATTCGCGGACTGGATGAGCGACGCGCTGCGCCGCGAGGGGTTGACCATGGAGGCGGCCGCCCGCCAACTCGGTGTCTCGGTGAAGACGGTCAGCCGGTGGGTGGGCGGCACGACCGAACCACGCCTGCGCGACCTGCGCCGGATACGAGAAGTATTCGGTGAGATCCCGCTGCACTGACTGCTGTTAATGTGAGCGGATGCGGCTTGGACCGGGCAGCGGCCAGTTGGTCATCCGTACCCGCCGGGAGGGTCTCGCGGCGCGGGTGGGCCACGACCTGACCATCGACGTGACCCGCTGGTCGGCCGAGGTGGTGCCGGGCGGCGACGACCTCTCCGCCACCACCGTGACCGCGACCATCGCCCTGGACTCGTTCGCGGTACGCGAGGGGACCGGCGGCGCGATGCCGCTGACCGCCAAGGACCGGGGCGAGATCGACACCACCATGCGCCGGATCCTGGGCACCGGCGAGGCCACGTTCACCAGCACGCGGGTACTCCCGCAGGGGGACGGCGGCGTGGTCGAGGGGGCGCTGCGGCTCAACGGCGTGGACCGTCCGGTGCGGCTGCAGGTGGTACGCGACGGGCCCGACCGGTACCGCGGGGCGGCCACGGTCACGCAGTCCGACTTCGGGATCAAGCCGTACTCGGCGTTCCTCGGCGCGTTGAAGCTGCGGGACGCGGTCGAGGTGGAGTTCCAGGTGGACCTGAGCACGGCACAGCAGGCCGGCGCGGCATGAAGTTCCTGGTGCTCTGGCACCTGGAGCTGACGCTCCTGTCCCCGCAGATGGCCGCGGCGGTGGCCCGCATGCCCGAGTACGCCGGACCCCTGGAGCACGCCGGCAAGGTCGTGGCGCGGTACCACCTGGTCGGCGCGCACGGCGGCGCCTGGATCTACGACGTTGACTCGAACGAGGAACTCGAGCGGCTACTCGGTCTGGCTCCGGTGTACAACTATGCGCGATATCAGGTACACCCGCTCGCCGAGATGGCCGACCATCCGTTGCGCTGATCCTGGACTCGGCGAAAACTGAGGGACGGGAGCCGACGCTCCCGGCGACCGCGACGAGGAGAGGGCGGTTGGGTCCGCAGGCGCGCGAGACGGTGACGGAGCGGCACTGGACCTGCAGCCGGCGGCTCCGCGAGCGGCGCCGCGAACTCGGACTCACCCAGGCCGAGGTCATCGCCCGGATGGGCGGCGCCAACGGCCTCACCAACCGTTCGCTCAGCACCATGGAGCACGGCCGCCGTATCGACGTGGGCTGGCTGCCGGAACTGGCCACCGCCCTGGAATGCACGATCACGTACCTGCTCGGCCTGACCGACGACCCGCGGCGGTGGGAGCCCGGCGCGCCCGTGCCCGCCGCCGCCCCCGCTCCGCCGGACCCGCCCGATCAGGCCCAGCCGCACCAGAACTGGATCCTCAGCCCGCAGCTGAACTACCCCACCAGCCGCGCTCCTTGAGATCTCCGGAGGTCAGCATGGCGCCGTCCCGGTTCCTCCGCACCGCCGTCCCGCTCCTCCTGCTCGCCACCGCCGCCTGCGGCGCGTCCACCACCCCGCGCGCCGCCCCCACCAGCGCGCCCAGCCTCACCCTGTACACGTCGGTCACCCAGAACACTGTGGACGCTGTGGTGGCCGGGTTCCGGGCCGCGCGGCCGGGCGCCAAGGTGTCCGTGTACCGCGCCACCACCGGCCAGCTCAACGCGCGGATCGCCGCCGAGCAGCGGTCCGGCGGGGTACGCGCCGACGTGATCTGGGGTACCGACCCGCTGTCCATGCAGTCCTACGCCGACCAGAACCTGCTCAGGCCCTGGCCGGTCGCTGGCGCGGGCGCGGTACCCGCGCAGTACCAGACCCGCTACTTCTGGGGTACCCGGGTGCTCTACGTCATCCTGGTTGTCCACAAGGGACTGACGCCGGCACCGGCGCGCTGGGCCGACCTGCTCAACCCCGCGTACCGCGGCAAGGTGGCGCTGCCGGACCCGGCCGCGGCCGGCTCGGCGTTCGCCGCCGTCGGGTACTTCGCCAGCAACCCGGCGTTCGGGCTGGACTTCTACCGCAAGCTCAAGGCCAACGGCGCGGTACAGGTGAGCACCGTGCCCGAGGTGGTCACCGACGTCGCCTCCGGCCGGTACCAGCTCGGCATCACGCTGGACTCCGAGATCCGCGGCGCGGTGGCGAAGGGCTCCCCGGTCGCCGCGGTCTGGCCGGCCGACGGCGCGATCGCCCTGTACAGCCCGATCGCCGAGACCGCCGCCGCGAAGAACAGCGCCGCCGCCGAGGAATGGCTGCGGTACGTGCTGTCCGCGGACGGGCAGCGCCGGATCGCGTCGACCGGCTGGCAGCCGGTCATCCCCGGCGTGCCCGGACCGGTCCAGCCCAGCGGCGCCACCTCGGTCTCACCCGACTGGACCGCGCTCTTCGGCCAGCAGCGCCAGCTGCTCCAGCAGTACCAAGCCATCTTCGGCGCCTGACGTGCGGCGCGCGGCAGCCGCCGCCGCGCCGCTGCTGCTGGCGGCGCTCGTCGTGGTGCCGGTCGCCGAGCTGGTGCGGGGCGCGGGGGAGCAGGGCCTTGCGGGGGTACGCGACGCGCTCGGCGCGCCCGGTGCCGGCACCGCGATCCTGCACACCCTCGCCGTCGCGCTCCTCGTGACCGTGCTCGCGGTCGCGGCGGGTACCGCGTTCGCGGTCGCCGTGGAGCGCCGCCCGCCCGGTACCCGCCGGGTGCTGCGGCTGCTGCTGGCCGGCCCGCTGCTGGTACCCGAGTTCGTGCTCGGCTTCGCCTGGGGCCAGGCGTACGGGCCGGCCGGCCTCGGTGACCAGTTGGCCGGCGTCGCGCTGCCGGGCCTGTTCGGTCCGGCCGGCATCGTGCTGGTGCTGACCGTGCACGGGCTGCCGCTGGCGTACCTCGCGGTCACCGCCGGGCTGGCCGCGCGCGCCGACCCGGACCTGGAGGCGGCCGCCCGGATCGCCGGTGCCCGGCCGTGGACCACCCTGCGTACCATCACGCTGCCGCTGCTGCGGGTACCGCTGCTCGCCGCCGGAGTGCTCGTCTTCGTCAGCGCGGTCGGCAGCTTCGCGGTACCGCAGGTGCTCGGCACCCCCGCCGGCTTCGCGACCATGTCCACCCTCGTGTACGCCGACCTCGCCCTGTCCGCCGACCCGGCTTCGTTCACCGACCTCACCGTGCTCGCGCTGGCCATGCTGGTACTCGTGCTGGTGGTCGTCGGCGTGGCGGACGGCTGGCTGGGCGCGTTCCGTCCCGCCACACCCCGGCCGGCCACCGGCGCCACCCGGCCGGCCGGCTCCCGCGCCGGTACCGCGTTGCTCGCCGTCGCGGCCGGTGGCTACCTGCTGTTCGGGGTCGCGGTACCGCTGCTGGTGGTGGTGCTGACCGCGCTGACGACCGCGCCCGGCGTGACCCCCGTCCCCGCGCACTGGACCCTGGGCCACTTCGCCGGGGCGTTCCGCGGACCGGCCGCGCTGGCCCTGCTGCACACCACGCTGCTCGCCGTAGCGGCCGCGGTGCTGGTACCGCTGCTGGGCGGCGTGGTCGCGCTGGCCGCGCGCGGGCGCTGGCGTACCCCGCTGGCCACCGCGGTCACGCTGGCCTTCGCGGTACCCGGCTCGGCGCTCGCGGTCGGCGTGACCATCGGGTACGGCCGGTGGCTCACCGGCTCGGCCGCCATCATCCTGCTCGCGTACCTGGCGAAGTTCTGGGTGCTCGGCCACCGGCCGGTCCAGGCCAGCCTCGACCGGTTGCCGCCCGAGCTCACCCTCGCCGCCCGGGCCAGCGGCGCGGGTCCGGGTACCGCCCTGCGTACCGTGGTGCTGCCGCCGCTGCGCGTGGCCGTACTCACCGCCGCTGGCTTGACCCTGCTGTTCGCCAGCCACGAGCTGACCATGTCCTCGATCCTGTACGGGCCCGGCAGCGAGACCTTCGCCGTGGTCATCCTCAACCAGCGCGACCTCGGCGACGTCGGCGCGACCGCGGCGCTGGCGCTGGTGCTGACCGCCCCGGTGCTGCTGGCCTGCGGGCTGGTGCTGCTGCTCCGCCGGCGCGGGACCCCCGCGTGACCCCGGCCACCGCCCTGGCCTGCGCCGACCTCACCCTGACCCGGGGCGACGCGACCGTGCTGGACGGCGTGCGGCTCACCGTCGCCGACGGCGAAGTCGTCGCGCTGCTCGGCCCGTCCGGCTCCGGCAAGACCACGCTGCTGCACGCCGTCGCCGGCTTCCTGGCACCCCGGGCCGGCACCATCTCCCTGGCCGGCCAGCAGGTATCCACCCCGCACCGGTGCGTACCCCCCGAGCGGCGCGGCATCGGCATGGTGTTCCAGAACTACGCGCTCTGGCCGCACCTCAGCGCACTGGACACCGTCGCGTACCCGCTGCGCCGCCGCGGCGTACCGCGTGCCACCGCCCGTACCCGCGCCGCCGAACTGCTGGACCGGGTCGGCATCGGCGGCCTCGCGCAGCGCCGGCCGCACCAGCTCTCCGGCGGCGAGCAGCAGCGCGT